>JAICHN010000171.1 GCA_025924845.1 Chloroflexota bacterium
CATCTCGCTATCCTGATTCCACGCGAAATGGATATCGGCATCGGCTGGCTCGACGGCACGCAGACGCGTATGCCGGCCCTGAAAGTAATAAGATTCCATTACACTGCCTCCCCGCTCATTGCTAGGACCATAGTACCCCCTCCTGCGTATCCGTCCGTGGTCGCTAGGCGGGCATGTTGTAAAGCCTCGCGGTCCATTTTGCATAGCGGAAGAGTCCTCACACAGCCGGCGTGCGCGTGTCGCCACGCCAAAATTAGCTCAACGCCAACTGCTCGCCAACCAGTCGGCATGCGGCATGCCGCTCCGCTGGATCGCCCGCACGACCAGATCGGCATTGAGGTGTACGCGGCGCAACTCAATTCCGAGGCATCCCGTCCGCCGTTCGACGATGCCGTACTCCGCCCAGGGCGGGTGCCATATCCCGTTTTCCGTCGCCTCGTGGGGCAGCCCGACGCTTCCTGGATTGAGGAACAATGCCTGCCTATAGCGCCGAATGAACGGGGCATGAGTATGGCCGCCCGCCAACACCGTCGCGCTGTAGCCGGCGAGCATCTGATCGAGCACGATGTCCGGCGTTGCGGTGACGATGCTGTCGGTGTTTCGGCGCGGCGAACCGTGGAAGCACAGCAGAGTCTCTTCATCCCCCAAACGCAGGTTAAGCGTCGGTTGGAAGGTGCGGAGGTAGGCCCGATCCTCCAGAGTGATCTGTGTGGCGCCCCACTCCTCAATCTCCGCGTAGCGACGGCCCTCCTCGTCGATAGACACCGGCCGCATGGCACGGACGGGGCGGACGAACGCGGCGTCGGTGTTGCCCAGCACAACTGGACAGCCAAGATCGCGGAGCCGCCCGATCACCTCGTGGGGCTGCGGGCCGATTGCCGCCACGTCACCCAAACATACCACCCGATCGACCCCGGCGCCCGCCAGGTCAGCAAGTATGGCATCCAATGCGGTGAGGTTGCCGTGAATGTCGGCGATAACGGCGACGCGCATCATCACCTCCTGTTGTTACTTGCGGAGAAGCGGCGTAGTGGACTTTGCCGGCTCGAAGGTCAGAGGCGCGGACGGCAATTATAGCCCATGGGCGACCGACGACAGTACCTCAGCCCCTGTTTGGGTGATCAGAATCACATGCTCGGTGCGTACGCCGCCAACCCCGGGCACGTAGGCACCAGGCTCGAGTGCCAGCACCATGCCTGCCTGTAACGCCATGTCCTCGTAGGGCACCAGTCGCGGATCTTCGTGAACCGTGGTGCCCAGGGCATGTCCGCTATGGTGAGGATAGGCGTAGCCGTAGCTTTCGACATGGCGACGGCAGACCGCATCCAGCTCGGCGGCGCGCAGCCCCGGACGAGCCGCTTCGACCCCTTTGGCCAGCGCTTCGGTGGTAGCCTGGATCATCCGCCGAAACGCGCTCGCGGGCTCTCCGGCGCACAGGGTGTTGCAGCTATCACCCCAATAGCCCGCCAGGCGCGGCGCCAGATCGACGATGACCGGATCGCCAACGCCGATCACGGTGTCCAAGGGCCAGCCCCCGGCGTTGGCGGTACGCTCGATGCCCGCGACTAGATCGCCGGCGACCGGCAGCCTGCACCCGGCGGCTTGCTCCATGGCGCCGCGCACCGCGGCGAACAGGGCAATCTCGGTCAGGCCGGGCTGGAGGAAGCGCCGCGCCGCGTCCTGACCGACATCAGTCAAGACGATCGCCCGTCGCAAGCGGACGATCTCTTCCTCCGTCTTGACCAGGCGCGCGGCGGCCAGGGCAGGGGCGGCCTCCTGAAGCCTGAGATCGGGGAACGCGGCGCGGATTGCATCGTTCAATGCGGCGGGCAGCGTGGTCTGCTCGACGCCCAGCACGCTGCCGAGATCGCACTCGCGCAATACCCGATGAAGCACATCCCATTGGTTGGCGGGCTGGTCAAAGCGCTCCTGATAGCCGAAGGCCGCGTAGCTGACTACGCTATCGGCCTGGCCCTGTCGTCGGGCCGCGTCATTCTCCAGATCGGGGACGATCAACGTAACATGGCCATGCGCGTCAAGCAGTGCCAGATCCGGTCCTCCGGCAAAGGCGCTCGGCCCCGCCTCAATTGGTACTTCATAGCCGGAGACGTAGCAAACATTGTGCGGACTGGACAACAGGGCGGCGCCCATGCCACGCTCCTTTAGTGCGGGGAGCGCGCGTTCGATTCGCTCGATCATGTCCGACCTCCCGTATCTTCAACATACGTGATGTACGATCCTGGAATTGCCGCTATCATAGGGGGACACTGCCGGTCGCGTCAATGGACGGCGGTAGAGGAAGACAGCCCAAGCGCCTCCGCCTGAAACCACTCATTCATGATCCTCCGGCTCAGGCCGGGTGTGCGGCAGGCTGCTTCTACACTCGGCTTTAGCTGGAAATTGATAGTATACTCCGGACTTAGCCGGAGGACTGAGGATGAGACGGTCCGGCCGGAGGCCGAGAGAGGAGAAGACGAGGATGGCGATAGACAGCGCGGCGCTTCCCGAGCGCCTCCGACTTTCCGATCTGGTAGTGGTGGATGCCGACATCCATGCGCACGAGACGCCCAGCGCCCTGGCCCCCTATTGCGACCAGCCCTGGCGCCGCTCGCTCGAACACGTGGCCGGCGCGCCGGCCCGCTATCTCGATATCCCCGGCTTCAAGCCCAATCTCAGCCTCGACCCCACGTTTCCCGGCGGCTTCAATCTAAGGACGACGACCACTGCCGCACGGATGGTAGAAGAGTTGAGGGACATCGCCGTGGATATCGGCATCCTCTTCCCCGACAACCTGCTGGGCCTGGCCCAACTGCCCAACCAGGACTACGCCGCCGCCCTGGCCCGCGCCTATAACCACTGGCTGGTCGATGAATGGCTGTCCGAACCCTCGCTCTACGGCGCCCTGATCGCGGCGCCCCAGGACCCGGCCGACGCGGTGCGCCAGATCGCCCGCTACGCCGATCATCCCAAAGTAGTCGCCGTCTACCTGCCCACCGCGGCGGTCTATCCGCTCTGGGGCCATCGCCAATACGATCCGATCTTCGCCGCCGCCCAGGAGGCCGGCCTGCCCGTGATGCTGCACAGCGTCAGCGCCGTCTCCCCTGTCTTTCCCTTCAACCTCGAGCAGTTCGATACCGCCCTGGCTCGCCACACCATCTCCCATTGTTTCGCTATGATGGCCAATATGGTCGACATGATCACCACCGGGGTACCGGTGCGCTTCCCGAAGCTGAAGATCGCCTTTACCGAGGCGGGCATCTCCTGGGTGCCCTTCATGATGTGGCGGCTGGACAAGGAGTATAACGAGAGCCGGCGCGAGGTGCCGTTCCTGACCGATAAGCCGAGCACCTATATTAGGCAGATGTATTTTGCCACCCAGCCGATCGAGGAGCCAGAGAACGGGAAAGATCTGGTGGCGATGCTACAGATGTTCGACGGCGAGAACCAGGTGCTCTTCGCCTCGGACTGGCCGCACCACGACTTCGATCACCCGCGCCAGGTGTTTGACCTGCCGCTCTCGCCCCAGGCCAAGCGGAAGATCATGGGCGAGAATGCCCTGAAGCTGTTCGGGATCCCCGCTCCGGTCAAGGGCGCGGCCCGCGCGGAGGAGGGCTAGATGGCGGATGTGGTCGTAGCCCACGTGGACGACTTCGCGGAAGGCAGCCGCCGCGTCGTCCGCCATGGCCGCTTGGAGGTGGGCGTCTTCCGCGTGGGGGACCGCTACTACGCCCTGCCCAATGTCTGCGCGCACCAGTTCGGGCCGCTCTGCGAGGGGAAGATTACCGGAACGCTGATCGCCCGTGAAGAGACGGCCTGGCGCCGGACCTGGGTGCAGGAGGGTGAGATCCTAATTTGCCCCTGGCATGCGTTGGAATATGACCTGACCACCGGGCAATGCCTGGCCTATCCCAAGGTGCGCATGCGTCAATTCGCGGTGCGGGTCGAGGACGAACACGTGGTAGTGACCATCTGAGGGGGTAGGGTGCGTTGGCTGGTGCGCTGCCGCTGCTGCGACCGCGCCTTCTGGCAGGATGAGCGGACAGCGCCGCTGCCCGAGCACAACACCTGGGAGCGGCGAGCCGCGGCACATCAGGAGGACAATATTTCCTGCGCGGGCGGGGGCAGCCCCGGTGATTGGATCGGCGAGGGCGACGGGCCGATCCGGGGGTGGTCGCGGGAGGGGGCACGAGCAGTTGGGCAAGGGAGGAAGATGACCATGGGCGACGCGACGAAGAAGGTGCGGGTTGGGCTAATCGGCGCCGGTTGGTGGGCGACCTCCAATCATGTACCCTTGCTGGCGGCACGGCCGGATGTGGAATTGGCGGCGGTCTGCCGCCTGGGCGCCGAGGAATTGCGGCGCGTCGCCGATCGCTACGGCTTCGCCTTTGCCACGGAGGATTATCGCGAACTGCTGGATCGACCGCTCGACGCGGTGATCGTGGCCTCCCCCCATACGCTCCACTACGAGCACGCCCGTGCCGCCCTGGAGCGCGGGCTGCCCGTGTTGGTGGAGAAGCCGATGACCACTAACGGGACCGAGGCGTGGGAGTTGGTGCGACTGGCCACGGAAAAAGGGGTGGAGTTGATGGTGCCGTACGGCTGGCACTATAAGCCGTACATCCAGGAGGCCAGGCGGCTGATGGAGCGCGACGTTATCGGTCGCATCCAGCATGTCTCCATCCACATGGCATCGCCGATCCGCGACCTGCTGTCGGGGAAGGACAGCGTCGATCAGGGTGTCTCGGGCGCCGCTGCCCAGGAGGAGATCCTGTTCGGACCCACGGCGAGTACCTGGGCCGACCCGGTTATCGCGGGCGGCGGCTACGCTCACGCCCAACTCAGCCATGCCACGGGATTGCTCTTCCGGCTCACCGACCTCCGCGCCGAGGAGGTGTATGCCCAGATGAGCGCCCCGGGCACCCGCGTCGAACTGTATGATGCCCTCTCGGTACGCTTCACGAACGGCGCGATCGGCACCATTTCGGGAGCGGGCACGGTACCCGCCGGAGGCAGCTTCCAGCTTGACCTGCGCCTATTCGGTCAGGAAGGAATGCTGTTGCTCGACGTGGAGCGCGAACGACTGGAGGTGCGGCGGCACGACGGCGAAGTGATCCAGGTGCCGGTCACGCCCGGCGAGGGCGCCTACACATGCGACGGGCCGCCCAATCGCTTTATCGACCTGATCTTAGGCAAGGCTGAACGTAATGATTCGCCGGGCGAAGCCGCGGCGCGCTCGGTCGAACTGCTTGATGCCGCCTACCGGTCGGCTCGGGCCCACGGGATCGAGCGAGTATAACTTGAAGGGCTAGACGCTCTTATACCTTCAATCGCACCCGCACCGATTGGACGGCGCGGGCGCCAACCGGCACCCGGACGGTGTCACCCTCGATCGGTAGCGGAACGCCGTCTTCCTCCAGGGGCGAGGTGAGACAGGCGGATGCCGGACTGATCGAGAGGTGCAGCGGAACGTCCTCGGCTTGCCCACGCATCTCTTGCAGGCGCAGGATCAGCCCGTCGCCGTCCTCGGCGGGCTTGGCGGTGAGGAGGACGCCGGCATGCTCGGGCAGGGAAAGCCAACTCCCCGATCCCGGGCCGGTCCGAAGGTAATCGCGGAGCACCAGGACGGGCGTGGCCGCCTCCGCGCCGAAGCGGGCCGCCGCGACATCATCGCACGAGCCTCCATGGGTGGTGAGCCGGTAGCGCAAGGGAATCTCGCCACCCTGGCTTGCCTTGAAATTCACCATCCAGTGATTGTTGAGCGCCCAGCTCATCATGGTCGCGCCCTCAGGATTGAACTCCCCAACGGTGCGTGCCGTGGTGATGCCGCCCAGATGCATCAACGGCGCGTCGAGCGGTGCGACGGTGACACCCCGCAGGTCGTCGCTGACATCGGCCCACCGTTGCACCGGATACCAGGAATGCACGGAGCCGGCGAGCTGATCGACGCCGGGCGTACAGGCAATACCATTCAGGTCGACGCGGAACGCCGGTTTGCCCAAATTGAAGGGGAAGGCAATGAAGACGGCCTCGGGGTCTGTGATATGTTCCTTATCCAGCAGCCAGTCCACGGCCAGCACCTTCGTGCCGCTGTCCAGGCTGAACGTGCAGACGGCGCGGCGGATTCCCGGGGCCTTGATCTCTACCGCAATGGAGGCGCGGCCCTGCTCGATCGTGGCCGGGCGCACCGACACCTCGCCCGCGACGACTTGGCGGAAAGGCGGATTGGCGCCCCAGGTACCAAAGTCCTCGTGGGAGAAATCGCCCACGAACAACTCCTGGCGACCCAGCGGCGACTCAACTGATTCGTAGATATAGCGACCGATCCCCCATCCCTTGTACGAACCGGCGAAATCGTGCTCCAGATCCTTATCGAACCATTCGCTCACCGCCCCGGTCGCCGCATCGATCCGCACCCGGTAGTGAGCGTTCTCGATCAAATTCGGCCCGACCTTAAGGTCGGTCGCGGACGGGGTTGAGGTCAGAGGAAGGAAAGCGAAGCCCAGCGCGGAAATCTCACCCTGCACGCGGCGGAGCGGGGTCGAGGGTCGATTGCCGCCCCAGGGCACGTCACGGGGAAAAAACATCTCCAGGAAGCCGGCCGGCGCCGTGCCGCCCCGCTGTTCAGGCTCCTCGACCAAGACGGTTCGCGACCAGGGCAGGGTATTGATCACCAGAAGTTCCTCGGCGCCCGATGCCGGGTACGCCTCCTCGGGCGCCAGACTGCCCAGATTGAACAGGCCCTCTCCCGCCAATGGCCCATGAGCGGCGGCGAAGGCGCGGGCAGAGCGGGCCAGCACGTCATGCGCTTTGGCGGCGGCGCCATAGGCGAACGACGCTTTGCGGTTCCACTGTGCCCGGGCGAACAGGGCGTTGGGCGCGTCGATGCTGGAGAAGGCGCCCCAGGTATGCTCGTCGTAGAGCGTGGCCTGCTCGAAGATGTCGGCCAACCGCTCCGCGTCCCAGGACGCGTCGGCGGCATGCAGCCAGGCGCCGATCATTTCCGCCATGTGCAGGACCTCGTGAGTTCCGCGGTTGAGCCCGGTCTCGTAGGCGCTTGAGGCCACGCCGTCGGACCACCAGTCCAGCCACTCGCCCCGCAGGGTTGGCAGCGTAGCCCCATGCTCGTCGCGCAAGCGGCGGCCAAACTCGCTGACCGTGGTGATCGCAATGCGCGGCGTGCGTCCGGCCGCGTTCCAATCGCGCACGAAGTCGGGGAGGCGCCGGTCGGGCGGCCCATTGTCCACGCGTACTGGATGGGTTGCCTGCCCATACATGAAGTCGAACGGATAGGCAGGGTCCGCTTCCAGTTTTTCGATCAGGGGAGGAAGAAAGCGATCGACGAAGCGCCAATCGCCCAACGCGGCCTGGCTGCGCCCGAACAGATAGTGATAGCCGTTCCATACCAGCACGCGACCGGCAGCCGGCCCTTCCCACCAGAACGCGGCCGGGCGCGGTCGAGGGGCGCCGCCTCGGAAGGTGTTGACGGCCAGGGTGAGGAAGTCGATTCCTACCGCGGGGGGGAGGTTGGCGAAAAGCCAACTGACGCCGTTGACGTCGCACTGCATCGCCGTCGTAATGGTCAGCCCATATTCGTCGCGTAGACGCCGTACCGGGTAGAGACTGCGGTGCATTTGTTCGACATCCAGCAGCGGCGTGAGATTGTATTGCATGCCGGCAATGTCGATGAATCCTTGCTGGTGCCAGTGCCGGAATCGATCGAGCTGGGCCGGTGAGGCGCGGCGCAGGTAGCGCTCCAGAGTCCCCGTCACCTCGCACATCCAGCGATAGCGGGCCTCGTCGGGGAAGTGCGCGGTGGCTTCGATCAGGTCCAACGCTTGATCGATAAACTCGGCATGCTGGCGGAAGCAGACATCCTGATAATCGGTAAAGCCGATGTCGGTGTGGCTGTGATTGACGATGTACAGGGTATGTATCCGACCCATGGTAGTTCCTCCCCTACGGTCTTCATCACGGGCAGGTATACAGCCACGCCCCCTTCGACCAAACCGCTGTCAAACATACCACTCCGAGACGCCTGGATCACGCCCAGATCTCACGTCGCTTCCCGCCACGCCGCATCGACCCGCGCCTGTGAGGCCGTGATGACGTGGCCCCCTCCGGCCAGGACACGGACGTCCAGTCGGTCAGGTTCGGGGAGGTCACCGTGAACTTATCGGACTCACCTCAGTACATCCCATACAGGCCGCGATGCGCTCAAGCAGATTGGTTACGCCCTGTCTGGCCATCAGTTCGTGGGATGCGAGCCGGCCTGGGACGAAATCCTTGAAGTATGCGGTTGTACACTTTTAAGGGAGGATATGTCGGAGATAACGCTCTGTTCGCACCGGTAGCCGGCGATGCGGCGCGCTCGCGGCTATAGGCGCGTGAGCTTATCAGCTTAGTTGACGAGGGTATCATAATGAAGCCATTGCGCAATCTCGTTTTGAGGATCCTGGCGTTGGCGAGCCTGATCTCCGTCCTGGCCGGCAGCGCCGTCACCCCGTCTTCATCGCATGCGGCCGGTACCGTCACCTTGACCTTCTGGGAATCGACCAATCCCCAGGAGCAGGCCTTCACCAAGCCGGTGGTTAAGCAGTGGAATAAGCAACATTCCGACATTCAGATCAAGCTGCAGGACATTCCAGCCGGCAACAGCACCGAGGAGGTGTACGCCGCGGCGATCGCCGCGCACAAGACACCCGATATCACCAATAACCTGCTACCGGCGGTAGTGCCGCAATACTCCTCCGAAGGCGGCCTCTATCAGATGGATAAGCTGTCCGACTTCGTAAGCTACATGACGGCGCGCATGCCCGCGGGCACGCTCGATCAGTTCAAGTCGGCCGACGGGCACTATTATCAGGTACCCTGGAAAGCCAACCCGGTCATGTTCATTTACCGAACCGACCTATTCAAAAAGGCCGGCATCAAGGCTTTCCCGCGTACCTATAGCCAGTTTCTTGCCGCGTTGCAGGCGCTCAAGAAGAAAACCAACGTCAACCCGATCTTCCCCACCATCGACACCACATGGTGGCAGCGGTTCTTCGACTTCTACCCGTTCTACCTGGCCCAATCGGGCGGCACCATGCTGCTGAACAGCAAGGCCGACGGGGCTATCTTCCAGGATCACGGCGCGGCGCAGGTCATGACCTTCTGGCGCAAGATTTTCGCCCAGCAGCTGACGCCAAAGTCGTCGTCCACGGCGGACAAATGGGCGGTCAACAAGGAAGCGATGTACCTGGCCGGTCCCTGGGGACCGAACGGCGAGATTTTCCAGCACCACGCGGGAAACATCCCCTGGGGAGTGGCGCCAATCCCCGTGCCCGACAGCATGGCGAAGTCCGCGCCGGCCTATCCCTACACCTACAGCGACCCCAAGAACATAACCATATTCGCCTCGACCAAATATCCGCAACAAGCCTGGCAGTTCATCAAGTACTATATCGACGCCCAGAACGACGCCAAGCTGCTGCAAACGACCTGGGAGTTCCCGTACCGCCGGCAACTGATCGACAACCCAACTAAGTACAGTTCCCTGTTTACGAAGTATCCGCAGTTGGAGCAGTTCGCCAAGCAACTCCCGCACACCAGCGGCCTGGATAACAGCCCCAAGTTCCAGCAGGTCTTCGACAACGTCTCGCAAGCCTGGGGCTCGGCCGTGATCAACGGAAGCAAGAGCCCGCAGGCAGCGGTAAGTGCCGCGGCCAAAGCGGTTGACGGTGTCGTCTCCGGCGGCGGTAACAGTCCCTAGTGGTTGGCCGGGGGGTAAGAGGGGAGGCGGGGCCGCCCAACAACCCCCCCCCCCCGAGGGCCCGCCGCCCACCCCCCGCCGTGGGAATGATGTGGGGAGTCCAGCAGACCCGCCCCCCCGCC
>JAICHN010000172.1 GCA_025924845.1 Chloroflexota bacterium
GACGTCGCCGCCGCGACCTTCCACGAGACTCTACTGCTCGATCCTTCGCGGCACGAGGATGAGTTAGGGCGTGCCATGGTTGTGGCCGACCGGCTCCAGGCTCTGGGATGCGATGTGCTCATCCTTTCCGACCACACCGATCCGCGCCGGATCGCCGTGGCTGGGCGAGTGGCGCCCGACGGCAGCGACGGTTTGACCGACCGGCAATGGCACAGCCTGGCAGACGGGCTGAACCTCATTGGCCGGGCGCTGCGGGATCGTGGCATGAGAGGAGTGCTCCACCCCCACGTCGGCACCTTCGTGGAGACTCGGGCCGAAATCGATCGTATTCTGGACCTCACCGACCCCGACCTGGTTGGCCTGTGCCCGGACACCGGCCATCTGGCCTATGGGGGCGCCGATCCGGAAGCGGTCTTTATTGATTACGCACCACGAGTATGGTACGTCCATCTAAAGGATATCGACGCCGCGAAATTGGATGAGGTGAGGGAGCGTCGCCTCTCCTTCACCCAGGCCGTGAAGATGGGCCTCTTTGTCCCGCTCGGTGACGGCATGGTCAACATTCCCCGGATCATCGGAGCATTGCGGGCCTCCAACTACGACGGCTGGATTATCCCCGAACAGGATGCGCCCGCGGAACCCCTAGCCGCCGCGATCAAGAGCCGAAACTATTTACGACGCGAGTTCGGGATGTAGGAGGGATCACCATGCGTATGACCGGAGGCCAGATTGTCGCGGAATACCTGATCCGGGAAGGCGTCCCCTATCTTTTTGGGGTTTCCGGGCACGGCATCACCGCGTTGTTGGATGCGTTCGTGGACCGGCGCGGTGAAATCGAGGTGCTGCAATCCATCCACGAGCAGGGAGCGGCCCACATGGCCGACGCCTTTTACCGCGTATCCGGCAAAGTATGCGGTGTCTTTACCTCGATTGGCCCCGGCGCCGCCAACACGGCGATGGGGGTTGCTAATGCCTACATTGACTCCAGCCCGCTCCTGTTGATGACCGGCTCCGTACACACCTACATGCGCGGACGCGGCGTCCTGCAGGAATTGGAGCGCACGCACTGGGCGAATTTCCCTCGTATGATGGAGCCCGTGGTGAAGCGTTGGTGGCAGCCTAGCCGAGTCGATCAACTTCCCAATGTGCTGCACCTCGCCTTCAATGTGATGCTGGAAGGGCGCCGTGGCCCCGTACACTTAGATCTACCAATGGACCTCCAGGCTGAGTTCGCGGACGTCGAACTGCCCGATCCGGTTTCGCGGCGCCCTCAAGGTCGTCCCCACGGCGACCCGGAAATGGTCAGTCGCGCCGCCGAACTATTGCTCAAGGCCCAGCGTCCACTCATCCTGGTCGGCGGCGGCGTCATGGCCTCCGGCGGGGAGGCGGCGCTCCAGCAGGTGGCCGAGTTCTTGGGAGCGCCGGTCACCGTGACCTGGATGGGCAAGGGCACTATCGCGGAGGATCATGAACTGTACGCCTGGCCCTGTGGCGACCTGGGCAGCATCTCCGGCAACACCCTGGCTCGAGAGGCTGATGTCATCCTGGCCGTTGGCTGCCGCTTCACCGATCGTACGGCGTCGTCATTCCGGCGCGGCGTCACCTTTGACATTCCGCCGACCAAACTGATCCACATCGATCTCGATCCCTATGAGATCGGCAAGAACTACCCGACCGAGATCGGCATCGTCGGCGATGCGCGGGCCTCCCTTCGAGACTTGCTGGCCGCCCTCCAGGATCGGACGAAGCCGCGCGACTACCGTGACAGCCCGTACTTCGCGCACATTCAGGATCTTAAACGGCAATGGGACGAAGCACTGCGGCCCACGCGAGAAAGCAATGCCACGCCAATGGCAATTTCCCGCGTCCTGACCGAGGCACGCCGGTTCCTGGATCGCGACGCCATCGTGGTGACCGGAGCCGGCAATCCGCAAAGCCAGGTCTTCACCGAGTTCCCGGTCTACGGACCCCATCAGCACATTACACCGGGAGGCTTCTCCGCCATGGGCTTCGAGGTGCCGGGGGCGATTGGGGCGAAGCTGGCGGCACCCAATCGCCAGGTGATCACCATTACCGGCGACGGTGGCTTCCTGCAGACCGTGCAAGAACTCTCCATGGCGGCGCAATACGACATTCCGGCCGTGTTCCTGGTCTGCAACAATAATGGTTGGGAGTGCATCAAGAATCTGCAAACTAACCAGTTCGGTCCTGACCGCGAGATCGTCACAACGTTTCGCAAGCGCGACGGTACGCCGTTCTCCGCTCACCTGGCACGGGTAGCGGAAGCGATGGGATGCCATGCCGAACGGATCGAGCATCCCACCGAGATTGGGCCCGCGCTGCGCCGCGCCTTTGAGAGTGGTAGACCGGCGGTGGTAGAGGCGCTTTGTAGTCAGGATAAGCAGTGGAACGGGCTGACCGCGACCGGATGGTGGGACGTCACCGTGCCCGCTTATCACAAGGAGGCGCGCGCGGTTTACGAGGCAGCCCGGGCCGAGGAATCACTCACCTAGGTAGAAGGTAGCAGCCGACTGAACCTGGGCAAGGGCGTCAAGGAGTGACCCACTCCCTACACGCCCTTACCCCGGTTCAGTCGCCCGGCGAAAGGGGCCGCGTGGCCGGGATGCTTTAGGATCGTTCCGGCTGAAATACCATCACTTCCATCGTATACGGCGCGAGGGTGATCGTTCGGGCCTCATTCGCGTAGGTGATTGCCTGGGTCATGATGGCAGTAGAACCGCGGCCGGTGCGGGCCGCCGTGTCCTGGCTCTCTCCGTAGGAGTAGAGCGTGGCGGAAGGGGTGGTAGTAAATCCCTTGATGGCGATGGTGCCGCGTAGCACGCTGGTGGGACTCTTGTTGATCAGGAGCACGGTGAGGCTTCCGTCGGCCCGAAGCGCGGCAAACGCGTCCGCTTCCTTTGTATCCGTGCCCGCCTGCACCACGTGGTCGCCGCCTGCCGCGAAGTGGGTAAGTAATTCGCGCGCGTAGAAGGTGGGAAAACGGCCGCCACCCGAGGCCAGCACGCTGTAGCTCCCATAGCGACGCCAGCCGTAAAGCTTGGCGCTATTGTTGTTGCGCTGATCGTGTCCTCCATCACGAAGATCCCACCAGAGGAAGGCGCCAAGCTCGGTCTGCATCACTTCGCCCATACTATCAGCCAGGAACAGGCCGTTAACCAGGCTGGTCGTCTGCTTGCCGGGCTTCGAGGTTACGGAGTTGGTTTCGGTACAGACTATTTCGGTGTGGGCCGCCGTGGACTTACCAAGATAATCATTGAGTTGGGTTCGCAGGCTTGCCACCATGGAGGGCCAGGTTGAGGGGTAGTGGAGCAGCCGCGCATCGTTTTCAGTCCCGGGGTCTTGTGCGTAGCTGTGTACGACAATGAAATCCGGCGCCACGCCAAGCTGCTTGAAGGTGGAAAGCAGCACGGGAGTCCACCCGTTGTGCGCCGTCCCCGTTCGCGGGTTGGTTGCCGAATGGTCGTCATAGTTTGCGTAGGTATTCTCACCGACCGCCACGGGCACGCCAATCTTGATCGCCGCGTCAACCTTCTTCATCAAATTAATAAACTGCCGTGCCACATTCGCGTAGGTATAGGGATCATGTTGACGTGGTTGCTTGTCCATCTCCCACGAGCCATAATTCTCGTTGCCGATCTCCCAGTACTTAAAGTGATAGGGGGTAGGATGATTGGTACGGAGAAAGTTGAGGCCGTCATCCTTCGCCAACGGCCTGGCGCCGCGCAAGGCCGCCCAGTAGCCCGCCGTGCGCCAGTCTCGTCCGTCAGCAGATCGTCCCAGCACGGTGCGGTTGGCTGGTCTGGCGTTGGCCCAGGCTACCAGCGCGGCTGCTTCTGGAGCACTGCCCGTGCCGTAATTGACCGTCACATAGGCGGTACTCCGCGTTTTTTCGACCAAGGAGGCGAAGTTCGCCATGCCCGCCGCCCACGGTCTACGATCGCCAACGCTCTTACCGGTGCTCCAGTCGTAGGTGTCGGATAAGCTGCCTCCGGGAAACCGCAGCACCCGATTGCCCATCTGATCCAGGGCGTCGACGGTGTCGCGATACGTCAGATCGCCGTACCAAGCGGCGGTGTTCATGCCGAACAGGCGCGGATCGACGGTGCGAATCCTGGCCGAGGCATCCACGGTTATATGGAGCGGGGGCACGGCAAATAGGGAGATGTCGTCAACGTAGAAGGTAGGCTGATCCTTGCCCAGGGATTCTTGAAGCCAAAAGCCATCCAGATCGGTCCGGTTCGCCACGCCGAGTGACGCGAGGGGCACCGTGACCTGACGCCAACTGTTACGGGGCAGGGCCGCGAGAAACACGGGCTCTTGAGCCTTGCCGTCCAACAACGCCTGGACGCGGAGTCGCTGGCCGCCGGCCGCGCCGCCGCTAATCCAGAACGAGATCGCCTGGTAGGGGCCGCTGTCGAACTCACTGTGGTGAATGTAAAGCGCTTGACCGCGCGCGGCCTTGACCGAAATCGAGCTGGTCCCGGAATGCACGGGGTGGGTATTGCGATAGCTGATAGTGGCCCATCCATAGTTCTGCCAGCCGTTTTGCAGCGCATCTTGGTACACGACCTGATCCTGGCCAAATGGCGCCGCCGTGGCATTTGATTTGGCCTCGCTCATTCCGCCTACATGCCGGCTAGGCAGCGAGAGGAGGACCACGACCAACACGACAAGTCCTCGCGCCATGAACCCTCCGGCCCGTTGTCGAACCTTCATGTGTTTCCTTTCGACGTGTGGCATGGGTCGCTCCTGCCCCAGCTACCCGTCTCCGCCCGCTCCGCTACACTGGATCTGAAGCGAAACGACTGTACGGCCGCGTGCGCCGGGGCGGCCACTGAGATGGTGAGACGGGAGAGCGCTATATGCAAGCGATTGTACAGAGAGCGACCGGGGGGCCGGAAACGCTCAACCTGGAGGAGCTGGAAGATCTGCTGCCGGGTCCCGGCCAGGTCGTGGTAGGGCTCCGAGCGGCGGCCCTGAACCGGCGCGATTTGTACATTCGCCTCGGGCAGTACGCCGGGATCAAATTGCCCATCATCCCCGGCTCGGACGGGGCGGGACAGGTGCTCGCGGCCGGTGAGGGCGTGACTAACGTAGCGCCCGGTCAGGACGTGGTGATTAATCCATCACTGCACTGGGGAGATGACCCGCGGGTTCAGGGACCGGATTGGAAGATTCTCGGTCTTCCCGACAATGGCACCTATGCCCAGCAAGTACGCGTCCCGGCGGACGTGGTGTATCCGAAGCCCGAGGGGCTGTCGTGGGAAGAGGCCGCCGCGATTCCCCTGGCCGGGCTTACGGCGTATCGAGCCCTGGTCACGCGCGGTCAGGTCCAGACCGGCCAGATTGTGTTGATCCCGGGTATAGGCAGCGGCGTGTCCACGTTTGTGCTGCTTTTTGCCCTGCATTTGGGGGCGCGCGTCTTCGTCACCTCATCGAGCGACGAGAAGACGGCGCGCGCCGTCAAGATGGGCGCCGAGGTCGGCTTTAACTATACGTCTCCGGACTGGGTTCGCCAGGTACGCGAGGCGACAGGCGGAGTCGGCCCGGATCTGGTGGTGGATGGAGCAGGGGGCGATACGTTCAATCAATTGCTTGATGTGGTACGACCGGGTGGACGGCTCGTGCTGTACGGCTCGACCCTCGGCGTAGCCAGGGAGACCGTGGTGCGGAGGATTTTCTGGAAGCAACTCGACATCCTGGGCACTACCATGGGATCACCAATCGACTTCTGCGCGATGCTCGCCCTCTTCGCCGACGCCGCGCTCCGCCCCGTGGTTGACCAGGTGTTTCCGCTGGCCGAGGCAGGCGCGGCGCAGGAGCGGATGCGACATGCGGCACAATTCGGCAAGATCGTACTGTCAATTGGCCGGTAGGCGGAGCGGCCGACCGAACCAGCCGCCCCCGCGGACCGCTCCCGGCAGTATCCTAACTGATGGAGGAGAATCGCGTGCCCACGCTGGGTGAAACCTTACGAGAGGCGCGAACCAAGAAAAAAGCAAAGTTGAGCCAGGTTGAGGCCGAGACGCGGATCGATCGTGCCAAGCTCGATGCGTTGGAGTCGGACAACCTGGCTGCTTTGCCGGATGACGTCTATACGCGAGGGGCTATTCGGAACTACGCGCTGTACCTCGGTCTGGACGCCGACCGCACTGAAGCGCTTTACCGGGCGGCGCGGCCGGCGGCGGTTGTAGCGCGTCCGCTATCGAATGTGACCACGGTGACCCATATCACGCCGTTCGCCTACGCCATCATGGCTGCCCTGGTCTCCTTAATGGTGGTCGGGGTATTGTTCGCAACCCATGTCATTTAGCGCCGGGACCCTACGAATCAGCGAACCGAGGAGGGAGGAAGCACATGGCGGGAGAAAGCTCGTTTGACGTGGTATCGGAGTTTGATCGCCAGGAGTTGGTGAACGCCATCGACCAAACACTCCGGGAAGTACATACTCGCTACGATCTGAAGGACAGCGGCGCCGCTATCGAACTGGAGAAAACCGAGCTTGAACTGAAAGCGCCCGACGCCATGACGCTGAACGCGGTTCGGGACATTCTACAATCGAAAATGGTAAGCCGGAAGCTTTCCTTGAAAGTCGTTAAGTTCGAGGATCCGGTCGAGGCTTCCGGGGGGAGTCAGCGCCAGCGCGGCATTCTGCAGATGGGCTTGAGCCAAGATCTGGCACGCCAGATCACCAAGCTTATCCGCGACAACCATCCCAAAGTCAAAAGCCAAATTCAGGGCGACGCTATCCGGGTCAGTAGTAAGAGCAAAGATGACCTGCAGGCGATTCAGGCCGCGCTGCGGGCAGGAGACTACCCGGTGCCGCTCCAGTTCACGAATTATAGGTAGCACGAGATGAGATGGTCAGCCGTGCGTTGTCGCGCCGTCCCCCAGGTCCGACCGGCCGAGAAGTCCATCACCGGGAGTTGTTGGCCGGTCGGTTGGTCCGGTCTCTCGTGAGCACCGCCTCGCGTGGGGAGCCGCGCCCCAACCCCCGGCCACGGGTGCCGCTCGGCACGTTGCCCAATTGGCTGAGCTTTCTCCGCCTGTGCAGTTCGCCGGCCGTGGCCGCGCTGCTGCTGATCGATGCGCACGGCTTACGGGTGGTGGCGTCTATCCTGTTCGCGGCGGCATCAATCACCGACTACCTGGACGGCTATTTGGCGCGGCGCCTGCACGTGGTGAGCTCGCTTGGCGTGTTTATCGACCTGGCGGCGGATAAGATTCTCGTCTCCACCGTGTTAATCGTGCTTACCGGCATCGGCACGGTCCCATCATGGATGGCAGCGGTGATTGTAGCCCGCGAATTCATCGTGGCGGGCTTGCGCAGCCAGGCAGCGGCTAAAGGCGTGGTGATTGCGGCCAGTCAACTTGGCAAGTGGAAGACGACCGTCACACTGATCGCGCTCCTCATTGCCCTGATGGACGTGAATCATA
This sequence comes from Chloroflexota bacterium, assembly GCA_025924845.1. Next base: position 7,459 of record JAICHN010000172.1, read on the forward strand.
TAGTTGTGCTGGTCGGCCTCTGGATCACCACGATTATTACCATTGCCTCCGCCGTGGACTACGTGTGGGGCCATTGGGGAGAAATCCTGTCCTGATCGGTGCCGAGTGAACATAGGACGCGATAGCGATCGGTCAGATCGGTCGGATCGGCCGGATCAGTTCGCTTCCTGGTGCGAGGCGGTCCGATCCGGCCGATCGCGGGATGCCTGAAGGTGGCCCGGAGCAGCCGGGAAGATGTAGGGAAGCGAGGGAGTGACAGCCTAGTGGAAGCAACCGGCGCCGCCGGCGCGATTCAGGGACATAAGTGGTGGACCCTCACGGCGATGTGCTTCGGACTCTTTATCGCCCTGATTGATGTAACCATCGTCAACGTCGCGCTGCCCACGATTCAGAAAGATCTGCATGCCGGATTCTCCGACCTCCAATGGGTATCCAATGCGTACACGCTCGCCATGGCAGTCTGCATCGTCACAGCGGGACGACTGGGCGACATCTTTGGTCGCAAGCGAATGTTCATCCTCGGTATCGCAATCTTCGTCGTCGGTTCGTTTTGCTGCGGTCTGTCAGGTAGAGTTACGGTTGGCGGCCTATCACATGCGACCATTCTGCACATTGCCCGCGCCTTTCAAGGGCTGGGCGGCGCCTTCATATTTCCCCTATCGCTGGCCATCATCTCAGTTACCTTTCAGGGCAAGGAACGGGGCGCCGCCATTGGTATCTGGGGTGGACTGGGCGGACTGGCCACGGCGATCGGCCCCCTGGTCGGCGGCGTGCTCGTGGATCGCGTGAGCTGGGAGTGGATCTTCCTGATCAACGTGCCGATCGGGATCATTGGGATCGGCGTATGCCAGTGGGCAGTGCGCGAGTCGCGCGACGAAAAAGCCGCTCGACGCCTTGATCTGGTCGGCCTGATCACGATCAGCGTCTCCATCTTCTGCCTGGTACTGGCCCTGATCCAGGGCAACGATCCGGATAAGGGTTGGACTTCCGCCTATATCCTCACCCTGTTCGGTATCTCCGTCGTTACCCTGGTCGTCTTTATCCTGGCGGAGTTGCGTTTGAGCAGGCCGATGGTCGATCCCAGGTTATTCAAGAATCCCAGTTTCACCGGCGCGGCAATTACCGGCTTCGCGCTCAGTGCGGGTATGTTCTCTCTGTTCTTCTTCCTTGCCCTCTATCTACAAGATCAACTGCACTTCTCCGCTCTGGATACCGGACTGCGATTCCTTCCCTTGAGTTTCGCCAACTTCATGATCTCGCCGGTGGCCGGGCGATTCACCGACCGGATCGGCGCGCGTTGGATACTGACCGCCGGCATGGCGCTGCTCACTATCTCGGTATTGCTCATGGCGCGCATTACCCCGGCCGACGGGCCGAACGACTGGACGGTACTGCTCCCCGGCTTTATTCTGGGCGGGTTAGGCATGGGGATCGCCCTGCCGCCCCTCGCTACCGTCGCGGTAAGCACGGTAGGTCGCGATCGAGCAGGGATGGCATCCGGCACCAATACGATGTGTCGGCAAATCGGCAACGCCTTCGGGATCGCGTTCCTCGGCGCCATCCTCACCCATCAGGCCGATCAGTATCTTCCCTCAAACATTCGGCACAGCACCTTTCCGCGGAATCTGGCCCATCTCAAGAACCAAATCGCGGCGTTTATGGGCGCGGGCAACAATGGCACCTTCGGAGCGCCCAGCGCTCCACCCGGCGCACCGCACAATCCCGCCGTCACCGCGATCATCGATCAGGCCGCCAAGGCCGCTTTCGTGCAGGGCATGGTAGATATCCTCCACGTGGCGGCCGTGATCCTCGGCCTGGGTGCGATCGGCGCCGCCGTGCTGATCCGTCGAGAGCACATGCATCACGCTCAACCGGTACAGCAGCCCGAACCCCTGCAAACCAGGACCGCCGTCTGAACAGGCGGATCGAGCACGAGGAGTAGTCCATGTCCCGCCTTCAACCACCGGTCTCGCTCGAAGCTCTGCGCGCCTTGTTGGATCGCGCTTCGGCGCGGCGATCCTTCCTTACGGACAGCAAATCTACCTCAGCCGACGAGGGAAGACCGGGGCGCAGCGGCATCCGCTGCCGCGTGGTGATCGCCGATGTGGATGGAGACTATGTGGCGGCGATCATCGCCGACGGAGATCGCCTGGATACCGGGGCTCTGGCGGCCGTGCTCGGGGGAAAACGCGCTCAGTTGGTCAGCCCGCTCACCGTACGCGGTTGGCTGGGGTCCACCGCGCCCGCGGAGGCGGCGGAACGCTCGAGCTCCCTCGGCTGGGACGAGGTGCCGCTGATCACGCAGTTGCCCACGGTGATCGATCGCGCGTTGCTGGAGCAACCATTTCTTCTGGGCGGTACCGGCGACCCCGACTGTACGCTGCGGATCGCCCCAAA
>JAICHN010000173.1 GCA_025924845.1 Chloroflexota bacterium
AAGAACGCCCGCTGCATGGCGATCGGGACGACCCCGAGGCGCTGCTCACCCCTCACAACGAACGAGAATGGGGCGAGTGGGAGCCGGGCTATAGGACGCAACACCAGTCGCCCAACCTGCGGTTTCTGCCCTTGCATGATATTCGAGATGAGCGTTTCGCCGTGTATTTCCCAGTGGTAAAGTGAGTCGGCGGAGCAGCGAGGTGCTTGTAGGGGCACCCCTTGTGGGTGCCCTGAGCTTGACTACCGAACCCTACGGAGCAGCCAGGGTATTTGGCTCGTGCTGAACTAGTAGAGAGGTTGATCATTGAACGAAGAGAACGACATAGGGTCTGCCGCGGGCTCCACTTCTTTCTCGAACCAGGGCGAGAGTTCCACGCGCGTGCTTTCTACCGCATTCGGCAGACTCGAAATTACCGTATGCACGCCCCAGATTGTGCGGGTCCACCTCGTACGCGAGGGACAGCCGGCCGACTTCTCTTATGTGGAACCGCGTCAATGGACCTCCGTGGCGCTGACATCCACTCCAGATGACCCCTCGCGCGTGGATACTGGAGCCTTTACCATACGGTTGCAAGCAAATCCGCTTGCTCTAGTGTTCGAGGATCCGTCCGGCTCAACCCTGCTCCGCGCGCCGATTGACGCGGCCTTGACCAAGGATACGGTTCTTCGGCGGACGACTTCCGCCGACGACACGGTTGAACGGACTGGGGTCGGCACGCACTTCACCTGGCCCGACGAGCAGCACTTCTATGGCCTAGGCGAGGGCGGCAAGCAGTTCGATCGCCTGGATGGGATGCGTCAGCTCTGGAACAGTCATTTCGGACGCGGACCCGGCTCGGACATCGGCGTGCCGCTCCTCGTATCCACGGCAGGTTATGGCCTGTTCTTCGACAACACCAATGACGCGCGCCTGATCGTTGGCCGCACCGATGGTGTGCGACGCCTGGTCTACGAAGCTGAAAGCGGCGCGCTCGACTGGTATTTCCTGTACGGCACCGATCTTCGCGGGGTGATGGGTGAGGTCGCCACGCTGCTGGGGCACGCTCCGTTGCCCCCACGCTGGGCGCTCGGTTTCCTGCAGTCCACCCGGCACTTTGACGACACGGCCGAGGTACGCCGCTTGCCCCGTTCCCTTCGCGAACGACGCATTCCCTGTGATGCGATCATCTTTCTCTCCACCTATGGCGATGCCATGGGATGGAATCGCGGCGTGGGGCACCTGGAGTTCCAACCCGAGTTGATTCCCAATCCAAGCGAGTTGGTCACCGAGCTTCGCGAGCAGGGTTTCCAGGTAATCACGCATGAATATCCCGTGCTTCATGAAGATTCCCCTTTGTTCGCGGAGGCCCAGGAGCAGGGTTTCCTGCTGGACGAAGGCTACGACCGACGGACACCGACCGCGCGACCCACCACCAACTTTTACGAGGGTTAGCGCTACATCGATTTCTCCAACCCAGCGGCTCGACAATGGTGGTGGGAACAGCACCGGGGATTGGCCGATCTCGGCGTGGGCGCCTGGTGGCTGGACGGTGGGGAGGGCCCTTCCTCGTCAGTCAACATGCACGGCGGCGACGGCGTGGCCTTGCATAATATATACGACCGCTTGCGCTTTGAGGCATTCGCGGACGGCGAGGCGGCCGACTATCCCGATCGCAGGCCGTTTTTCCTGTGCCGCTCCGGCGCGGCCGGGATGGCCCGCTTCGGGGCAACCTGCTGGTCGGGCGATGTCAACAACACCTTCGCCACCCTGGAGGCGCACATACCGCTCGGCCTGAACACTGGGATGTCCGGTATCCCAAACTGGGGTTCCGACATCGGCGGCTTCTTCCATCCCACCCCGGAGACCGGCGAGCTCTACGCGCGATGGTTCCAGTTCGGCGCCTTCTGCCCTGGTTTCCGCGCCCACGGTTGGGTCTGGCGCGAGCATCTTCCCTGGTCTCACGGGCCGGAGGTCGAGGCCATTTGCCGCCTCTATGTAGAACTCCGCTATCGCCTGCTTCCCTACACCTACACTCTGGCCTGGCAAGCGCACACGCGCGGTCTGCCCTTTATGCGGCCGCTCGTCCTGAACTATCCCCATGACCCGAAGGTGTGGGAGCTCGGCAGCCAATACATGTGGGGGGACGACATCCTGGTAGCGCCGGTTACACGGGAGGGCGCGACGGCCTGGCCAGTGTATCTCCCGGAGGGCGCCTGGTATGACTACTGGACGGGGCAGCGTTACGTAGGACCGCTCGGGGTAACGGTGGAAGCGCCGCTGGACCGCCTGCCGCTATTCGTGCGCGGCGGAGCCATTCTTCCTCTCGTCCCTCCGACTCAGTTCGACGGTGATCAATCCTGGGACGAGATTACCTTACTGATCTACCCGGAAGGGTCGTCGCGTTTTGAGCTGTATGAGGACGACGGGCGCACCAATGAATATAAGCAAGGCAGGCACGCAATCACGGCCATTACCTGCACGGTGGAAGATGCAGGCATGACGGTGCGTATCCAGCCGCACGAAGGATCGGCGGATGTATTGCCGCCCAATCGTCGTTACACTCTTCAGCTTATGACGGGGCCCCCTGCCGGCGTGCGGCTGGACGACGCCGCCCTAGCACGACATGATGACGGCACGCGGCAGGACGCCGGTTTTTGGCATGACGGTCAGTTCACCTACATCCGCCTGGATGCGGCCCAGGGCACTGTAATGATAGAGCAATAGGGGCGGCACGCCGAGGTTGGGGCTATCTGAGGGAATGCATGGCACGGAAATTACGGGTCGCGGTGGTTGGGCTCGGCTTCGGGGCGGAGTTCGTGCCGATCTACCAGGCTCATCCCGATGTCGAGAGCGTCGGGATCTGTGACCCGGCAGATACGGTGATGCGCGCCGTCGGTGAGCGCTATGGTATCGCTCAACGTTTCACCGACCTCCGCGACGTGCTGGGCGCCGACGTGGACGCCGTGCATCTGGTCACGCCCATTCCCCTCCATGCTGACCAAGCCGTGGCGGTGCTTGACGCCGGCAAACACTGTGCCTGCACCGTTCCCATGGCGCTGAGCATTGAGGACTTGCGCCGAGTGGTGGCGGCGCAACGGCGCGCCGCACGGAACTATATGATGATGGAGACAGCGGTGTACACCCGCGAGTTTCTCTTCGTGAAGCACCTGGCGGAAAGCGGTGAGCTTGGGTCATTGCAGTTTTTGCGGGGCGCTCACTATCAGGATATGGAGAACTGGCCTGACTATTGGAAGGGCCTGCCGCCGATGCACTACGCCACCCATGCCGTCGCGCCATTGCTTGCCCTGGCCGGAGCGCGGGCGCACCGGGTTCACTGCTTTGGATCAGGGATAATGCGAGAGGACTTGCGCCTACCGTACGGCAATCCCTACCCGGTAGAGACGGCTATCTTCCGCCTTGAAGGTAATTCAGCCGCGGCCGAAGTGACGCGATCCCTCTTCCATACCGCACGAGAGTACACGGAGAGTTTTGCGGTCTACGGCGAACGGCGCTCCTTCGAGTGGCAGCAGCTTGAAGCCGAAGAACCGGTGCTCTTTACGATGGACGCGGCCGAGCAGACCCGCGGCCGCCCGATTCGTTCAGAGCGGGTAGGCGTACCGGACCGCGCCGATCTTCTGCCGCCCGAAATCGCGAGATTCACGCGGCGCGGCGTCTACAATGCCGAGCAGCCACACCTATCGTTCCTCCAGGGCGGCGGGCACGGCGGCTCGCATCCGCATCTGGTACATGAGTTTGTCCGCGGCATCATCGAGAATCGTCCGTCAACGATTGACGCGGTTACCGCCGCTGACTGGACGGCAGTCGGCATCTGTGCCCATCAATCCGCCATGGCGGGCGGTGCCGGCGTGGACATTCCGCGATTTGACCAGAAAATTTGATGTTGTCGCGGGCAGCTGAGGTGAGGGAAGAACCGCGTTATAAGGGGTAAAGATGAAGATTGGAGCGTTCGCGGTCTTGCTGGGCAGGCGCCCGTTCGAGGAAGCTCTGGACTATCTGCAGGGCCTGGGCGTCGAGGCGGTCGAAATCGGCACCGGAGGCTATGTCGGCGACGCGCATTGCCAACCGGCCGAGTTGCTGGCCGATCCGAGCCGGCTCGACGCCTTCCGGAGCGCGATCGAGACGCGGGGACTGGAGATCAGCGCGCTCTCGTGCCACGGGAACCCCTTGCACCCCCAGCAAGCGATCGCCGCCGTGCATCACCAGCAGTATGTCGATACGGTGCTCTTGGCGGAGCGTCTGGGGGTGCGCCAGGTGGTCACCTTCTCCGGCTGCCCAGGCGATCACGATGGGGCACTTCACCCGAACTGGGTAACCTGCCCCTGGCCTCCCGACTTCACGCAAGTGGTGGAGTGGCAGTGGGAACGGAAGGTGCTTCCCTACTGGCGCGAACAGGCGGAGTTTTGCCGCCGGCATGGCGTGCGCACGGCGATTGAACTGCATCCCGGCTTCGTCGTATACAGTGCAAGTACCCTGCTCCGCCTGCGTGACGCCGTGGGGGAGGAAATCGGCGCCAACTTCGATCCGAGCCATCTGTTCTGGCAAGGCGCCGACCCTCTTGAGGTGATTCGCGCTCTGGCGGGGGCTATTTACCATGTTCATGCCAAGGACACCGGGATCGATGGACACAACACACGGCGTGACGGTGTGCTCGATACCACGCCGTATGCCGATGTTCTCAATCGCTCCTGGGTCTTCCGTACCGTGGGCTATGGGCATGGCGCGGAGTTCTGGAAGAGCCTGGTGAGCGCACTGCGCCTGGTCGGCTACGATCATGTATTGAGCATCGAGCATGAGGACAGCCTGCTTTCGGTGCGCGAGGGCTTGACCAAGGCGGTGGCACTGCTGAAAGAGGCGGTGATCGGCGAACCGGCGGGAACCATGTGGTGGGCTTAGGAGCGTTATAAATAATGGACAGACTGCGCGCGGTGCTGGTCGGGGCAGGCGGCATGGGCCGGACCTGGGCGAAAAACCTGCTCGGTTGCGATCAGGTCGAGTTGGTTGGTTGGGTCGATATTCGGCCCGAGGCCGCGGTCGAGGCGGCCGGCGCGCTCGGCCTGAGCGATGTGCGGGTGGGAGCGACGCTTCGCGAGGTACTTGACGTCCGGCGGCCGGACTTCGTGGTAGACGTATCGACGCCGGAAGCGCACCACGATGTGACGCTGGAGGCGCTGGCCGATGGGCTGCCCGTGCTGGGCGAGAAGCCCATGGCGGACACCATGGAGCGGGCGCGGGAGATGGTAGCCGCGTCTGAACGCTCCGGTAAGCTATACATGGTGAGCCAGAGTCGGCGGTATCATGCGGGTCTGGCTACGCTAAAGGAGTTGATCACGGCAAATCTTGGCCCGCTCGGCATCCTAAACGCCGATTTCTTTCTCGGCCCACATTTCGGCGGCTTCCGCGAGACCATGGCGAGCCCTCTGCTTCTGGACATGGCCATTCATACGTTTGACGCGGCGCGCTACCTGTCGGGGGCCGACCCGGTAGCCGTCTATTGCGAGGAGTTCAATCCGTCCTGGAGTTGGTATGAGGGTGCTTCGTGCGCCACGGCCCTGTTCGAAATGAGCGGTGGACTCCGCTACACCTACCGGGGAGGGTGGTCAGCCGAAGGCCGCCACACCTCGTGGGAAGGCGAGTGGCGCGCCGTAGGACCCTACGGCACCGCGACCTGGGATGGACATGGTGCGCCGGTCGCCGAGGTGGTGACGGGGCGCGAGGGATTCTTCTCGCCGACCGAGGAGCGCACACGCGCGGTCCCGGCCTGGGAACACGTCGCTATCGCCGGCTCGCTGCGCGACTTTCTAACGGCGATCACGACCGGCTCGACGCCGATGGGCGAGTGCCATGACAACATCAAGAGCCTTGCCATGGTCTTCGCCGCCATGGAGTCAGCGGCGACGGGAAAGCGCGTCACCATTAACGGGTAGATGCTATCTTTCCTCTAGGCACGGAAGCACAGGGCCGCACCGGGAGGTACGTCATGCGAGCAACAGGTCAACCGCTCCGTCTCTTTCTGGCTGCGGCCGTGATGCTCGGCGGTCTGAGCAGCGCCATCGGTTCCGTTTCGGCGGCCCGAGCGGCAGTGAGTTCCCGGGCGGTCTCCGCTGCCGTCGTGCCGGCACGCGCTCAGGGTGCGGTAGGCCCCCTGATCAATATTCCTCAGACCTGGAACAATTGCGGGCCCGCTTCGATAGCGGAGGTTCTGGCCTATTGGGGGATCGATCGCACGCAGGATCAGGTGCGGGTGGCGCTTCGAGTTAATGGGATTGGGCGAGGGATGAGTCCCTACGGCGTGCCCGGCTATGCACGGAGTGTGGGAGTCAGAGCGTTGGTTGGGGTAGGCGGCAGCGAAACCTTGATCAAAGATCTGATCAGCAACGGCTTTCCGGTCATCGTCAGCCAACTGGTGAGCCTGGCGGATCCGATAGGCCACTATCGGCCAGTCGAGGCATACGACGACCGGCAGAGCATCTTCACCTCGAGCGATCCCTATCTTGGTCCCGGCCATGAGATCACGTACGCCGACTTCAAAACGATGTGGAGCCGCTCCGGCAACGGCTTTATCGTGCTCTATCCTGCCGCTCGGCAGGCGCGGCTTGGCGCGGTCCTGGGCGCTGCCAAATGGAACAAGATCGCTGCCTATAGGCATGACCTGGCGCAGCTCAAGGCCGGTCGCCGTCATTCGGTGGGAGTGGGGATGCCGGCGAGCCTGGCCAAAGGCTACCACTATCTGGGTATGGCGTGGGACGAGGCACAGCTCGGTCTTAAGAAAGCTGCCGTGGCCCATTTGCGGATGGCGGTGAGCGGCGGCGCCAATCCAATCGAGGTGAACTGGATCCGCGCCGCGCTGTAAACTGCGTGGTGAAGGAAGTTCATCCCCGCCGGCCTGCCGGGAAATGGAGAGTCATGATGGGTCCATGGTCCTTTGCACTACATGGCCGGTATGACGAGAGGACTTTTCGGAGCACGGTGTTGGAAAGAAATCCAGTGGGAGACCCGGCTGAGCGACCGGTGTGGGTATACCTACCGCCTGGCTAGGACGAGCAGCGCGGGCGCCATTATCCCACGATCTATCTGATCCAGGGCATGACCGGCCAGCTTGATATGTGGCGCAATCGGACACCGTTCCGCAAGAACTTCCCGGAAATGGTGGATGAACTGTTCGCCGCGGGCGATGTGCCCCCGTGCTTGGTAGTGTGGGTTGATTGCTGGACCTCGTTGGGTGGAAGTCAGTTTCTCGACTCACCGGCCACCGGGCGCTACTACACCTATCTATGCGACGAAGTAGTGCCTTGGATCGACCAGCACTACCGTACGCTGCCTGAGGCGGCTCATCGAGGGATCGCCGGCAAATCGAGCGGCGGTTACGGCGCGATGATCACGCCGATGTTGCGTCCGGATCTGTGGGGAGGCCTGGCTACTCACGCGGGCGACGCGCTGTTCGAGACATGCTACCTGCCCGATTTCCGCGTCTCGGCTCGAACGCTACGGGACAAATACGGCGGATCGTTTGAGCGCTTCTGGACTAATTTCCGCTCCCGTCCCGCCTTCTCGAAAGAAGGTGACGATACGCTGGTAAACTACTATTGTATGGCGGCCTGCTATTCGGCCGAGCCGGACGGCACGGTGCGCCTCCCTTATAATCCGGCGACCGGCGAGCTAATTCCTGAAGTCTGGGCGCGTTGGTTGGCCGTGGACCCGGTGCGCATGGTGGCGAACCGGGCGGAAGCGTTGCGCGGCCTGCGCGCCATTTATATTGACGCGGGCTTACGCGATCAGTTTTATCTCGACCTTGGCGCGGAGGCGTTCAGGCATGCCCTTGAAGGGATTGGGGTAACGGACGTTTACTTTGAGCTGTTCGAGGCCACGCATTCGGCCATTGAATATCGATACCCGCTGAGCTTGAAGTACCTGGCGGAACGACTCGCGCCATAAGAGGGCCACGAAGGCAGGGCCGGGTTCGACTGTATCGACTGCACATAGCTATTTGATCTCAATCCCTTTATCAACAGGCAGCACACCACCCCAATAATCACTCTAAATGAAAACATCGTAAGAGCGAGGGTGATTCACCGTATGGATAATCGTCACCGCGCTAAAGGAGGCGAATCCTGTGCCGGTAGCGCTCGATGAGCTTTTCGTTGTAGGCATCCGCGCCCTCCAGATTGGAACTGCGGTAGGCAGGGACCGGCGTCCCGCGGGCCATCAGTGCGGCGGCAGCATTGATCAGCATGGCATTGAGCGCCGCCGCGCCGACCACGGTGGAGGCGGGACCAAGCGCAATATCCTCCTCCGGAATCCGGATCAAGGCATCTCCCGGCGGTAGACCCGTATCGATCACCAGATGCGCCACTTCGTAGAGCTTCTTGCCGTCGTGGGTCCTTGCGGTCGTGGCCCGACCGTGCGCGACACAGGTTACCGCGATTACGCGCAGCCCCAGGGATACGGCGTGCTGGGCCAGTTCGACGGGCACGAAATTGACGCCGCTGTTGGAGAAAATACATAAAACGTCGCCGGCACTCAGGCCGTGCTCGGCGGCAATGGCGGGCGCCCGCCCACTCATCCTCTCCGCCAGGGTAGACGCCGTAGCTCCTTGCAGCATCAGATCAGGAACCAGGATAGGACTGACGGCGGCCAATCCTCCCGCACGGTGGAATCCCTCCTCGGCCAACATGTGAGAGTGACCGGTGCCGAAGAGGTGGATCAGCCGATCCTCCTGGAGGGCGGCGGCGATCAGCGCGCCCGCTTCACGTAGCGCATCGCCCTGGGAAACGCACAGGCGGTCCAGCAGCAGGCCCAGTTCCCGAAGGTAGCGGTCGGCAAGAGAAGGTCGCTCAGCCGCTCCAGTCTCGGCATCGCTTACGTTACGAGCCATTTACATTTCCTCCGCATCTCACTCGCCTGCACCTGGGCCCCATCCGACCGCGGTCTGAAATTCCATTTCGGGTGAGTCATCGGCCCACCCATGGTACATCCGCACCTATGCCCGCCGGTCATACGGTACCATGCTTCCGGGGGTGGCATCTGGTCCCTCCCTGGAAATGAGTTACCGGGCCGGCCGCGGCTGAGAGGCGCCATGGAAGTCGTGATCCTTGATGACTACGAGGCGGTGAGCCGAGAAGCCGCCGACCGCGTTGCTCGGTGTGTCCAGGCCAAGCCGAATGCGTCGCTCGTGCTTGCCACCGGCTCGTCGCCGATGGGCGCCTACCAGGAGCTTGGCCGACGGCGGGCAGCAGGATCTTTTGATGCAAGCAAGTTGCGGGTATTCCAGCTGGACGGCTACCTGGGTCTGGCGCCCGACGACCGCCGCTCCCTGTACCGCTGGCTGGCCGAGTCGTTCTTGGATCCGCTTGGCGTTAATCCAACGAACGTGGTCCGCCTGCCTGGTGATGCTCCAGATCCGGAGGCTGCCTGCCGAGCCTTTGATGAAGCGGTAAGCGCGGCCGGCGGCATCGACCTCTCGGTGCTCGGGCTTGGCATGAATGGGCACCTCGGGTTCAATGAACCGCCGAGCGATCCCCACTCGGCCACGCGCGTGGTTACGCTCACCGAGGCCAGTCTGGACAGCAACGCGGACTATTGGGGAGGCCGCGACCAGGTGCCGCGCCGCGCCCTCACCGCCGGCATGGCTGTACTGCTGGGCGCGCGCCGAACCGTGCTTATTGTCTCGGGAGCCCGGAAGCACGACATTCTCCGCCACGCCGTCGGAGGGCCGCAAACAGCGGAGGTGCCGGGTTCGTTCTTACAAGGCGCCCCCAATGTTACGGTGATCGCGGATCGGGCCGCCTGGGACGGAGTGTAGGAGCGCTTCTTACGCCACGCGAATGGGGCGCAAATTGCTC
>JAICHN010000174.1 GCA_025924845.1 Chloroflexota bacterium
CCCCTCCGCCGCGCGGGCTCCCGCCGAAGGTGCGCCGGCGCGGGCCGGGCGCCGGGCGGGCGCCGCTGTCGCGGCCCACGACGTGATTGGGTCACAGCTCTCGCCTGGGGAGAGAGCTCGGTTTGATCGCCTGCTGGCTCCCGCCCGGCAGATGCTGAGTGAGCCTCGCGCCGCGGCGTCATGGGCAGAAGGACGGGCGATGGGGCTGGACCGTGCCGTGCAGTACGCGCTGGAGGGGCGGTTTGACCTTCCGGCACAGGATGATCATCGTCCTTCGCCGGTTACCTCCACACTATTGGGGTGAACCGGAACATGCCGCGCGAGGCGAGGGGGATGATTGCCTTTCGGCAACCATCCCCCTCGTCCTGTTTCGATCCTTCTATGCTGAAGGCTAGGTCTTCGTCGCAAGGCGCCCGTCAACTTTGGTGAATGATGATATTCCCTCCACCAAGCGGTGTCGCTGCGTTGCCCGTATTGGATTCGCCCATCTTGTTGTCATAGACGATGGCCCCATTGTTAGCGTTGTCCCAGATCTTAATGCGGAAGGCATCATCGCCCGGGCTTTGCGCTTGGCCGTTCATATCGCCATCGATAGCGGTCAAGAGGAAACCGTAGTTGCCCTGGCCATTGATCGTACCGGTGCCCTTGAATTGCGCACGGCTGCCCGAAATGACCAGCCATTGGTAGGTAGAGCTGTGGAAGTCCAGATTGCCGGCCTGGAACTGGAATTGGGTGTCCCCCGAGGGCACATTGGCGCCCTTCTGATACCTGGCTACGAAGCCGAACGCGGCTTTGCCCGCGGTGCTTCCATCCGCGGAACAGGTGCTCAAGAGGCATGCGCCCGGCGGTGAGGCGATCCACCCTCCACCGCTGACGAAGCCGGCGCTTGGGTCGTAGACCGCCAGCAGTGACGTCGCGGGCGCCGACGTGAAGTACGAGCCGACGACAGTGGCCGAGACGACGTACACACCGGCGCCGAGCGTTCCTGGGAAGGTCGCCGCGGCGATGCCGTTTGCAGAGACTGAGGTTGTCGTCTTTGCGACGACGGACCCGGTGGAATCGAGAGCGGTAAACTGCACTTGCGCCTGTGATAGATCGTTCAAGAACGTATCGTCTACCCGCGCCACGGTCGCCGTGAGTTGCACCGTGGTGCCGATCGCATCAATGGCATCACCGGAGTAGGAAATGGTAGCCTGCTCGGGAGCAATGCTGAGCGCCGTGGGTGACGCAGTGGAGCTCAAGTAGTCGGGGTCCGCCTCCGTGACGGTGCTGCTGTCCTGGACGACCTTCAGCGGATTATCAACTCCTCCGAACATCGCGGTCACGGAGTACGATCCGGCTGGAAGCAGGAGGGTGCCCAGCGCCGCGCGGCCGAGGTAATCTGTAATCGCCGCCTTTGTGTACGTGGTTCCTCCGCCGGTGATCGTGAACACGACGCTTCGCTGAACAAGCCCGTTTCCATTGCTGTCGGTAAGCGTGGCCGTGATTGGAGCCGTGCCGCTGTAGGATGCCGAGGCCCCCGAGGTTGGCGTGAGCGCCAGTGTGGTGGGCGCGGGCGTTATGGTGAACGAGCCGGCCTGCGACGACGACGCATCGTAGGTCGTGCCGTTTACCGTGGCCCCGGCAAAGCCGGCGACGACGGCGTAGGTTCCGGGCGGCTGGTTGAGCGGTATTGAAACCGTTGCCTTGCCGGTTGCATCAGTTACGGCGAGCACTTGCCGGCTGCCGAGCTGCACCGTCACCGGTTGATTCTGCAGGCCGTTGCCGCTCGAATCCTGCAACTGGACCGTGAACGAGCCGCTTGTCGTTTGGTAGGGGCCCGAGGATGCCGCCTGTTGCACGGATAGAGTGGTCGGCATGGTGGAAGCTGAATTGGCGCCGACAGTGTAGTACGCGCCGGAATTGGTGGAGAGGCTCACCAGACCGGTGCCGTTGGCGGCCTGGACCATGAATACGATGCTGCTTGGTAGAGGCCGGGTATCGGTCCATAGGCTTGAGTCCGCGGCATCCTGATGAAGGTCGATTGATTGCCACGTCCCTGGATTGTTTGGATCGGTATACGTGATCCAGACACCCTGCGTGCCGGCCGACTGGTCGCTTGACACGCGCACCCTGAACGTCACGTTTCCGCCGGCGTCGGAAATGGCCGACACCGTGCCTATCGTCGGCGCCGCGGCCACCGCGGTCTGGCTTGTCGGTGTCGTGGGCCAATTACTCGGCAGGTAATATAGTCGGAATTTTAGGTCGCTGAACTGGCGAAGGGTGCCGTCGGCGGCGCCGGCGGCGGTCGACCTGTACTGTGCGGGCGCGGTAGCCAGGAGTTCAGAACCGCCTCCGATCGCGGCGAAGAAGTTGGCGGACCAGACCTGGGAGGGGTAGAAGGCGCTGGAGTAGAAGGCCGGATGGCCGACCGATGTCTCCGTACCAACTGCTGTGGTGAGCGGCGTTACGTGTGCCGTATCGGTGTAGGTGCCGCCCCGGAAGGCTATGCCGCGCAGGACCTGGCCCGCAACGTGTACGTTGTAAAGTTGTGAGGGGAACACGGGTTCACCGGGCCGAGCCACCTCGCCATTGTTGGGCCCGGTCAGATAGGTTGCCGTGATCGGCGCGTTTGTGGCGTCATTGGTGAGCGTGATGCTGTGTGACGTGAGCGAGGACTGGACGTCGATGTCGGATGACCCACCGGCGGTCTGGCCTATGGCTAGGCCGAACCCCTGTCCGGGGCCGGAGGATACGGTCGGAGCGGACGCGATAATGGAGGTATTTGGCCCGCTGTTTATGTGGTCACCCTTCATGTTGACCTGTAGCATCGGCAACCCGTAAAGAGTGACTTCCAGTAGTGTCTTCTCGTCGACGCCCGACAAGGCCGTGTGGGTTGCGAGGTACTCCTGCTTGGCCGCCACGTCGGCCTGACCGGTCGTAACGGGGACGTAGCCGGCACCGGAAAAGCTGCGTAGTTGCCGCAAGTAGTTGTCATACAAGTGCTCGCCATACTCTGTGAGAACAGTGTCGCCGTACGCATATCCGCTCGCGGCCAGCAGCGTCGCACCCTTCTCGGCCATGGCCTCCGGCCAATCGGGAGACGGTGAAAGAGATTGGACGGCATCGGCGCTCGGAATGGTATAGCCACTGTGGCAGCCCAGCGCGAGGACCAGAGTATTGGTCATGTAAACCGTGGACGAGGCAACCTCGGCCGCGCTGAGCGTTGTGGCATAGTCGGCGGCTTCCAGGTTGCCTGCACTGAAGTGACCGGCCAGAAATACCACGTCGTGGCGGCTGCCGAACAGCGCTTGCCGCAGATCGTTCGCGGTCCAACTGGTCGATGGTGACTGGCCTTGTGGTGAAATGAGCGTGTCGGGGCTTGCGCTGATCCCCGCCTGTAATTCGTTCTGCGCGTTGGTCGCGGCGTCTGCTACGAAGTCATAACCGGTGATCAATGACGAAGACGGTGTGATCAGCCCATTGGCGGCCGTGTACGCGTCGAGCATACGGCTCACTTCAGACGTGGACCTGACGAGGCGGCCAACCGCCAGGTCGGGGATCGGTAGCGACACGTCGCCCAGCGGCAGAGAGAGTGATGCGCCGTACTCGTCCTGGCCCAGCACATAGTTGTCGCGCAGGCCGGCATTGGAAGCGCTGGAATCCGCTACCGGCGGATAGTATTGATTCTCAGGCCCCAAGCCCGATTCGTCCGGATAGCGGAAGAACGGGATGGAGTGGTCGTCGCCGATGAGCACGATGTACTGCAGCCCGGGGTTCTGGGTGCGATAGGCCTGAACGATACTCTTGATGTCCCCGGCGACCAGATTCTTGGCAGTAGGACAGGCGGGATTGCTGTCGGCCTGCTCCTGCGCCGATCCAGGCCCATCGATTCCGGTTACGGTGCTCAGATCGACCACCGCGCCATGAACTTCCTGGCGGCCGGCGAATTGGTCGAGCTTGGTACGCAGGGTTGAGATATCGGATGAAGAACCGTCGATGCGCGACGGGTCCCAGAGAATGAGCGTCGTCAGCCCGGTGGAAACCACGGTAGGCGGTGTGAAGGGCACGGGCGTGACGCCGGCGCACACGCCGCCGGATTCGGTGACCGTGAGGCTGAACGGCGTAGAAGCACTGGGCGGCGCGGCAACGCGCACATACATGTAGCCAAAACTCGTCCAGGTATCGTGATCGATGGTCTGGACGGATGAGTTGGGGGTCGCTGAGACTGCCAACAGGCCGGCGTAAGGCGCGTCCGAATACGGGCCCGGCAGGAAGCTTTGCGGCAAGAAACTCTGCGGCAGGAAACTCTGCGGCAAGAAGCTTTGCGGCAGGAAACTCTGCGGTAAGAAGCTCTGGGGCAAGAAGCTTTGCGGCAAGAAACTCTGCGGCAGAAAACTCTGCGGCAAGAAGCTCTGGGGTAAGAAGCTCTGCGGCAGGAAGCTTTGCGGCAGAAAACTCTGCGGTAAGAAGCCGGAAGCTGCATCCTTGGCACTCTGTAACGCTGCATTCCGCGGATTGGTGAGCGCACTATATTCACTCTGCAGGTCGGAATGTAGGCTAAGTACTGCTCCGGGAAGCCCGGAGTATTGAACGTGAACCGTGCTGTCCGGCGTGACCAGGAACTTGTACCAGCGCTCGGTGACGGCGCCGTAAATCGACTGGCTTATGGTCTGATGTACTTCATAGGAGCCTGTGGTCTGGCTCAGCGTCTGCGCGGCGCCCCAGGTGCTGTTCTGGCAGTAGACGGGAGCACTGTACGACACCGTGCCGCTGCACGCGACCCCCGCCACGGTGATCGTGAACTGTGTACCGGAATCGAGCGCGCCAGGAGTATGCAGGCCATAAAAGCTGCCCAGGGTGAACTGGATCTGCGAATCGGAGTAGCTGGTGACCAGCAGTCCCAGGTAGTCATAGTGTACCTGGCCATCAGTGGGGCATACGTAACCGGTGGATGCAGGTCCTGCTTGCCCAGCTTCCGCTCCTGGATAGGTGAGGGATAGAACGCCGCACGGATAGTCATTGCCGGTGAACGTCTGGCCGGCATAGGAACCACTGCCGACCGGTCTCGACACGATAGGTTCGGGCAAGGCTGAGCCGAAGCCGGAACCGTTGATCGTAATAGTCGGATTCTCCGCGGGATTCCCAAACCTGATCAGGTTAATAAGCGGTGGCGCGCATGTCGTTGGGGTGGTGAAACTGACGGTACCTGAGCACGGTTGGCCTCCGACATAGGCCGTGAACGGATCACCGACATTGAGGTAGAACCCGCCGCTAGGAAAGGTAAACTTTGGCCCGTAGCCATCCCCGAAGCTGTAGGCAATCGAGGTGTCTGAATAGTGGCTGACGACAAGGCCGACATGATTGCCTGCCTGTCCGGCGCTCCAGGGGGCTGGAGCGGTCGAAGCGTTATCGGTGAACGCCAGTTCGAGTGCCGAGCCGAAATCCTGCCCGGTGTACCCGTCAAACACGGGCGATCCCCCGGTCCCATCGGGAATCGCCGCCGGTTCACTGCCGAAGTTCTGGCCGTTGACAATCACTGTAACGTTTCCGTCGAGTCCGGCGGTGCCGGAAAAAGCTACCGTGGTTATAATCGGCATAGCCGCGGCGCGGGCCGGCAGGGCACCGCTCCCGCCGATGGGCAGCCGAGAGCTGAGAGACGATACCTGTGCCCCAAGTACGAATAACACGATTGCCGCCATGCGCCGGAGCCTGTGGTGGACGACGACGCCGCTGACCGAGAGCGGAACGGGAATACGCGACTGCTTTGCACTCATGGATAAACCTCTCGACCGACAACGCAAGATTTTGGTTCAGCGGCCGTGATAGTGGACAGACACCGGCCGCTGCCCACTAGGATAAGCCGCTTGTGCTATCTGCGGCCAGATACAAGCGAGCCGCGGTAGGGCCGTGAGCAGGCGCGGCGCGTGTAGGATCCCCGGCTATAGCTCCGTCGCGGGCTCCAAGGCAGGATGAGCACGGACAAAATACTCCCTTCCGAACAATTCTTTCATAACACCGAGCGGCAGCATGTCGGGATCAAAAGCGAACTGGCTGCGATGTGCGGCCATCGCATCGAGTTTCCGACGCACGAAGGGTCCGACATCAATACAGGTTGTGGCCGCGCCGGCTCCATCCAACCCCACCGCCTCTGGTGCTTGACCTCTGGGGTTAGCGTCGAGGTGAACGTCCTTGCCGCGGCCTTCAAACGCCGTCGGTTTCGCGGGCGAGAAGACGAGACAGGTCGTGCTCTCGGCCGCTACCACGTGGGCGTTGCGGGGCAGGCCGTGGGCCAGACCCTGCTCGCCGAAGAACATACCCGGCTCCAGACGGTTCCGCGGCTCCAGCGTGCCATCCGGCTGCTCGACGATCGCCTGCGCACCACCGGACAGGAGCAGGTAAAGCTTGGTCGCAGGCTCACCCTGCTCAATAATGTAGAAACCACGTGGATACCAGTTGACTTCGACAAAATCGCTTGCGTAGTGCAGGAGGGCGTTTTCTTCGGCGAGGAGCATTAACGCCTGTACAAATTCAGGCGATCCCTGGAAGCGCTCTTTGTGCCGCACCAACCACTGCACTAGCCGCTCGAGCAGCAGCAGGCGGCTGGTGGGAAAGTAGCTCTGATAGTATCGCTCCGGCTGGTGAGGGGCGAGGCCGACGGCAGTCTGCTCCGGGAAGGCAGCGGCGTCGCCGGCGCGGTGTACGGCCTCGGTGGTGGCGAGGCTCGTCACGATGTGATCAGGATGTCCATATCCGCCGTCGGGCCCGAAGGCCAGCACGATATCCGGCCGGAACTCTCGTATGACCCGCACGACATCGCGCACCAGCACATGCTGGTCCAGCTGATCGAGCATACCGTCGCCGTAGTCCCAACAGACGGAGTGGCGCGCACCCAGGAGCTGGGAGGAAAGGTGCAGCTCCTTCTCGCGCACAGCTCCCAGAGTGCGGCGAGTGGCGATAGAGGCGTCGCGGATCTGCCCCGCCTGCCCCTTGGTCGCCGACACAACCATGATCTCCGAACCCTCGGCCGCGTATTTGGCGAGCGTGCCGCCGGCGACGAATACCTCGTCATCGGGATGGGCGAACACACCCAGGATGCGCGGCGGTTTGCTCACCGGCTGATACATAATTGTTACTCCAGTTCAGGCCTGATAGTCGACAAAACTCTCGGCAAATTGCATGAAACGGTAGACGTCGGTGAAGTTTGAGGCGATACCAAGGGAAATGCGTACTGCCCCGCGGCCGTCACCGCCAGGGGTATGCAGTGCGTCCAGGAATTGCTCCAGCGTCATCCGGTCCGTTTGGCGGAAGAAGCTCTCCAGTTCTTCCGCCCCGAGATCCAGTGCCTTCTCGCGCGCCCCTGGGTTGCAGAAGCAACCTGTTCGCAGCGAGATTGCTTGGCGATTGGCGCACTTCTCGGTATAAAGATGCTCGATCAGCCTACCTTCGGGGTCCATAACATTGAAGGTAATCGTGCCGCCGCGCATCTTTGTCGTGGGCGTGCCGTACAAGACCGCCAACGGGCGGCCGTTGCTGTGCCGAAGGCCCGTGAGTTGTTTCAGCACCCATCCCGCGAGACAGCGTACGCGTTCGTGTATCGTCTCAATACCGATCTCGTCGAGATGACGCAGGCCGATCTCCACCGCGGGAATAGCCAGATAATTCAGTGTCCCATCTTCAAAGGCCGCAGGGCCGGGAGCCAGGTTGTGGCCGTAGCCCAACACCGACGAAAAGATGATCGTGCCCCCGGCATACCAGGGACGACGCAGCTTGCCGAGTGCTTCTTTGCGGGCGATCAAGGCCCCAACTCCCGTGGGGTAGCCGATGATCTTGTAGAACGACTGTGAAACAAAATCAGGTTTCACGCGGCTCAGGTCCAACCGATTGGTGGGAGTGAAGGCTGCCGCGTCGAGCAGCACATCCCAGCCCAGCCCCTTCGCCTCAGCCACCCAATCAAGAGAGTGCTGCATGCCGGAGAAGTTAGACTGTGCCGGATAGGCGAACAGATTGTGTCTACTCCTATCGATACGGGTTAGATTGTCCCGGAGCGCCTGCTCGTCAATACGCAGATCGGGCGGGACCACGGGGCTATAACTTACTGCCGCACCCTTGGCCCCCGCGAATTCGCGGATGCCGTTCACGGAGTTGTGGTTGTCGAAGGTGAGAAGGTATCGATCGCCGGGCTCGAACGGATACGATTCGCCCACCAGCTTGAGCGCACCGCTGGCGTTAAGGGTGAAGATCACCTCGTACTCTTCAGGTGAGGCGTTGAAGAACTTCAGCACATAGGAGCGCGCGCTCTCGACCAACTTGGTCATCTCGAAAGAGGTTGGGTTGGAAGAATGTGGGTTGCCAAACACGTGAGTGTTCAGCAAATCCATGTATTGACGCAGGAGAGTTTCGTCGTAGAGCCCGCCGCCTGTGTAGTCGAGGTAGATCTGCTGTTTTCGGTCCAGCCGAGCATAGCCGGTGGCGCGCAACGTATCCAGCTTGACGGTGCGGTCATAGGCCGGGTTGTCTCTGCGGAAGGAGGCAAACGCGGCGTCTTGTCCTAGGCTCGGGAAGCTCTCCACCTTGTGCCGGCGGTTGGGGTCCGCCACTGGGTCCGGATCTACTATCACACCTGCTTGGAACCGCTGCTCAGTGGCCCGGGAAATCCCGGGGTCTCTTTGCAGTCGATCCTTGACGAAACGGTACAACATCAAATGTCTCCAGTTTTCCCACGTTTGCGCTTCGTTTACCTGTCCGGGAGCGGGGAGCGGCGCGCACCGATCTTGGCGCATTTGCCACTTCCACGCTCACGTTTGCCACCTAGGCAAAATGCTCCAGAGACTGTGCCGCTGCTTCGCCATGGCACAGCGGCAACTCCCGTGAGTGCCGGGCCGCGCTCACCTCCTTGCTTGCACGTTGCGTCGGATCTCCTGTCGATCACCTTCCTGCACACCTTCTGACGCGCTCGTGGCTGGAGCGACTACGGTGAGGCTCCTCCTGCCAGCACAACCCCTGCGCGCAGCACCTGCGCCATAGTCACCGCCTCGGTCAGGCCGAGCGGCGGCATCACTCCCAACTGCTCCAGTAAGCCCAGCAGGTCTGCCTGCACCCACAGGTCCACGAGCCGACCGGCTGCGAAGCGACTGACCGCCACCCCCGTGAGCGTCGCCGGTCGTCCCGGCGGCGCCAGCCCCACCAGCGTGCCCGAGAAGGTGCCATGCACCTGAAATCTGGTCACCACCGTCTCACCCTCTGCCACCAGTTCCAGGATGGTCCAGCGCGCATCGGGCACCGCAGCCTGGAATGCTGCCAGCAGATCGTGTAGGCGCCCCAATGTCGGCCTGCCAGGCGTAAGTTCAGGCTCCTGACCCGAGGGGTCCTCGGGCCTGTGGAGGGTAGGCCCGGCCAATAGCGCGTCCAGCACCGCCAGGTCGCCCTGGTTACAGGCCTCTTCCACCACCCGGCGGACCAGGCCTGCGCTCGCGGCGGCGCGTCGTTCCCGCTGCTCCTCCGTCGGATGCTGCATGCTCGGCATCGGTTGTCCCCTTCTGGGCGGTCCCGGCACGGTGGTCGTGTCCCTTTTCCTCGTTCCTACTCTAAGCAATACCGCCCGGCCCCAACACAAACAGTGGTCGTACACTGCTCGTACAGTTGCGACCACGGTCGGCACGGGCTACACTACACGTATTCCACCTGGCGGAGATCCGGCCCTGTGACGCGCGTAGGTTAGCGGCGGCCGGGACGGAAGGGGTGTACATGGCCGGGGGCGATGCGGGAGCATTTGGCGCATTGCTGCGGCGCTATCGGCAGGCGGCGGCGCTCACTCAGGAGGGGTTGGCGGAGCGCGCCGGGATCTCGGCGGTAGCGATCAG
>JAICHN010000175.1 GCA_025924845.1 Chloroflexota bacterium
CGATCCGCGCCCCATACAACACCCTTGAAAACATGTCCCGACCATAAAGGTCGGTGCCCATCAGATGTGACCACGACGGGGCGGCAAGACTGCTTGTCATATCGCCGTTCACCGGATCGTACGGCGCCATGTATGGCCCAAGCGCCGCGACCATAACGATAAGCAGCACGGCGCCGGCGCCAAACCGCAGTGACAGCGGCAGGGCGCGCCCGCGCCGCGATTCGAAGACCGATTCCTCCGCCAAAGCGCCGGTCTGGCAGGGCGCGGCCGAATGTGCGGATGTTTCCTGGTTCATGTGCGCAGGATCCGGGGATCGGCAAACGAATAACTGAGATCGGTCACCATATTGACCACGACATAGAGCATACCGAGGGCCAGGGCCGCCCCCTGCACGGCGGGATAGTCGCGGGTAGAGACAGAGGCCGTCAGCAAATAGCCCACGCCCGGCAGGGCGAACACGGACTCGATCACCACGGTGCCGCTCAATAGCGAGCCCAAATTGAGCCCGACAATAGTGATCGTCGGCAGCAAGGCGTTCCGCAGTACATGCTTGAACAGCACCTTACGCGCCGCCAGACCCTTTGCCCGTGCCGTGCGCACGTAGTCCTGATCCACTACCTCAAGCAGGCTTGCGCGCAACGTCCGCAAGAGGAGCGGAAAAATAGACAAGGAGACGACGACGGTGGGCAGAATAAGATGGTAGAGGTGGTCGCCGAAGGTTGTACCGTAGCCGGCTACCGGCAGCCAGTGCAGATTGACCCCAAACAGGATCATCAGCAGCATGGCCAGCCAGAATGACGGCATGGCAAAGCCCACGAAGGTAAGCAGGCGAAGGCCACGATCGACGGTGCGATCGTGGTTGACGGTAGCAACCACGGCCAGGGGGACGGCAAGCGCCACGCTGAGCAGCATACTTAAGAACGCCAGCAACAGGGTAACGGGCATTCTGCCCACCAGCAGATCCAGCACGGAATCCTGGTAGACGATCGATGTGCCAAGGTCGCCATGCAACAAACGATTGATATAAAAATAAAATTGCGTCCAGAGCGGGTCATCAAGATGCCAGTAGGCATGGAGACGCACTACCTGATCCGGTGTGGCATGCGGGCCGAGGATGACCAGCGCCGGATCGCCGGGAATCAGGTGAATGAGCAGAAAGATAAGCGCCGCCAGCCCCAGGGCGATGGGTATCATCTGGAGCAGGCGGCGCGCGATATAGGTTGTCATGCGGCCATAATGTCGCCCGGCCTACGCGATCGGCCGGATAACTAGCTTTGAATCCATGCTTCCTCGAGGCGATAATTGCCGGTCGGCAACGGATGATAACCCTGGATCTTGGGACTGGCCAGCGATACGTTGCTAATCGAGTACAGGAAGATAAACGGCGCGTCGTCATGGTGGATCCGCCCCACCCGGTAGTACAGCTTCCGACGCTTGGCTCGATCCGCTGTTCTGGCCGCTTCGACCACGAGGTTGTTTACCGTGGGGTTATTGTAGGTCGTGGCGATGGCATATTGCCCGCCGTTGCCCTGCAACGCGTAAGCGACCAACTCATCCGGATCGACGATGTCCGCCGACATGGAGTTGGTGCGCATCTGGTACTTATAGGGCGGTTTCCCTGCCACCAGGTTTGACAGAGTGGCCTGGGCGATTAACTGGATCTTCAGGGTGACGCCGATTTTCGCCAGGTTCTCCTGGATCAGCGTAGCCCACTGCGCATACTCGGGCACGGAATTGTCTACAAGCAAGGTGACTGTGAAGCCCGCGGCATGGCCTGCCTTGGCCAGCAGCGCCTTGGCTTTCACCGGATCGTATGCGTACGGCTGAATCGACGGATCGTAGCCGAACATCGGGGGCAGGGCCTGACCCGACGGTTTGGCGGCGCCGAACAGTATCTTGTTGGCGATGGTGTGCTTGTCTACCGCGTAGTTCAGCGCCTGTCGCACCAGCTTGTTGTTCAACGGTGGGTTGGTCTCGGAAACGTTCATACTGACGAATACCGACTCGATGAACGGGTCAACGTGGACCACTACCGACGGGTTGCCTTGCAGGCCCTTGGCCACTGACGGCGCGATGTAGAGGGCGATGTCCAGCTCCCCGCTCTGCACCTGCAAAGCGCGCGTATTCCCATCCGGCACGACCAGGTTGTGAAAGGTATCGATGTAGGGTTGGCTGCTGTTTCGCCACCAGTGTGGATTGCGGGCCAGCACCAACTCACTGCCCCGCGTCCAGGACTGGAACATGAAGGGGCCGGTGCCGACCGGATGGGACCATAGCGCTTTGCCGGCCAGCTTCTTGGGATAGATCGAACAGGCGAACAGCGCCATGTCGGCCAGAAACGGAGCGTGAGGATTCTTCAAGTGCGCCCGCACGGTGTTATCATCGACGACTTCCATGGTCTTGAAGTCGCCAAACAGGAAATTCCAGTCGGTGTTCTTGGCGTAGGCGACCTGATTGATGCAGTACGCGACATCGGAGGCCGTCAGCGGGCTGCCGTCGTGAAACTTGATCCCCTTACGCAAATGGAACGTGTAGGTCAGGCCGTCGGCGGAGACGTCCCAGCTTTGGGCCAGACTCGCCTTGACGCTTTGCGCGTCCCTGGACGGCCGGGTGAGCTGATCGTAGATCAGCGTGATATTCCAGATCGTGGAGTTATCGCCCACCGCGTAGGGCTCAAACGTGGTGATATCCGAAGTGTTGCCGAGCCGGATGGAACCACCGCGGGTTGGGCCGGCGAACGCCACCGCCGCTCGCGCCACCGCCGGAAAACCCATGGCAGCCGCGGCTCCAACGCCGGTGAGCTTCAGAAATTGGCTCCGAGACAGACCGCCGCCGGGAATCAATGGTGCGCGTGTGGCCATCTACTTCCTCCAAACAACAACGTTACGCCGACCAATGCCGGATCGTTTCGGAATCGATGAGCGCCGGAACCTGACAAGCCTACCTGCTATGGGGTCGCGGCCTGGACCTCGGCAAGCTGCTCGCGAACTGCGTCTATCGTGAAGCTCACCGCCGCTTCAATCAGTGCTTCCCCTTCCTCTCGGCTCGAATAGCGCGGATCCGCGGACTTAGACAGGGTAAAATCAGGGGTTGGATTGCCCGCGAACGCCTGGCCTTCCACGATGCCGAAGTCGGTGTAGCGTAGCGGCTGGTCGAGGGACGGCAAGGCATCCAGGCGCACATGTTGCTCGTGGATCGCCAGCACCATGGAGGTTTCCCATCGTTCGGCGTGACCGGGATCGATGTTCGCGACCCGCGGACGGTCCCTGGATGGGTGCAACTTGACATGCACCCTTGATTGCACGGTTTCCTCAAGCGCGATACGGGTGAGCGTTCGCAGATGGTTTTGGGCGCCGTGAAAGTTCATCAGCACGATCAGCTTGTACGGCTCCGCCTTCAGCAGGCGCACGATCTCGCGAACCGTGATGCCAAACGCGGACTCTTCAAAATACAGGCTCTTCACGGAATTATTCGGGTAATCCATCCCCACGATACGCTCAGTGCCCGTAAAGCCCAGTGCCTGGAGTTGACCGGGCCCGGTTCCGGGATACAGCACCGTCTCGGAGCCGACGAAATAGGGCGGCAATACCACGCCGCCGGTTTGCGTGGCCACGCGCAACGCCAAATGATGCGCCACCAGTCCATCAGTTCCCAACGGCAAGTGGGGACCGTGCCATTCGATAGGGCTTATCGGCACAAAGACAATTGGGCAGCGCTCACGAGCTTCCACGATCTCACCGGGGGTCATCAGCTCATACTGAACCTTGGTGTCCACCATCTCTCCCATCGCAATTTTGTGGAAGCCTTTTCGTGCCCACCAATCTAGCACCAGCCCCTGAGAAAGTCAAGCAAAACGCCGATTGTGTGAGCCGCATCTCCTCTGCTATACTGCGACCGCGATGTAAGCGTATTCATGTGGAATGTGAGAGGATAGACATTCATGTGGTCTCCCGATCCTCGGGCGGTCGGCATGCGCGTCGAGGACCTGGACACGCCCTGCCTACTCCTCGATCTGGATGCGATGGAGCGGAATCTGGACGTCATGGCGCGGGCCTTCGCCGGTACGGGCGTGCGGCTTCGCCCTCATGCCAAGACTCACAAGACGCCCAGGCTCGCCCTGATGCAACTGGAACGGGGCGCTATAGGGGTGTGCTGCGCCAAACTCGGCGAGGCCGAGGTGATGGCCGCGGGCGGCGTGCCCGATATTCTGGTTACCTCGGAACTGATAGGGACGCCGAAGATTCGCCGCTTGCTCGGCCTGGCCAGGCAGACGCGCGTCACAACCGTGGTTGATGCCCTCGAACCGGCGGAGCAGATCTCGGCCGCGGCTGAAGCCGCCGGCCTGCGCCTGCGCTGTCTGCTCGATATTGACGTAGGCACCAATCGAACCGGGATTGCGCCCGGTGAGCCGGCTCTTGCCCTCGCCCAAAAAGTATCCGCGCTGCCTGGATTGGACCTGATCGGCCTGCAGGGCTACGAGGGACATCTTCAGCATGTGGTGGATGTGGAGGAACGGCGCGCCGCCCACGCCGCCGCGATCGGCCAATTGAGCCGGACGGCAAACCTCCTCCTGGATCATGGATTGAACGTGGAAATCGTCTCTACGGCGGGCACCGGCACCTGTCGCTTCGCGGCGGGTTGGGATAAGGTCACCGAGGTGCAACCGGGCTCCTATGTGGTGATGGACACCGATTACGGCCGGGTGGATGGCTTGGGCTTTGAACATGCGCTCAGCGTACTCGTCTCGGTGATCAGCAAACGGGATAATGGGGTCACGGTCGACGGCGGCATGAAGACGCTCAGCACGGATTCAGGGCCTGCGCGCCCCAAGGACCTCGATGCCAGGTACACGCCGCGCGGCGACGAACATGGACTGATAAGCTTTGAAAGCGGCAATCCGCTCATGCTCGGCGACAAAATCGAGTTGTTGCCCAGCCACTGCGATACCACGATCAATCTTCACGATCTGTATTATGTAACCTGTGGCGGCTATGTTGTGGCCGTATGGCCTATCGCGGCGCGCGGCAGGCTGCAGTAACGCACCGCGCATGGAACAGGATGGGCGAGGGCGCGGCGCCGCTGAGGCGCCGGTTTTCGATGGTGTAGGGGCATTGAGCGTATCGAGGTTAAAAGACTAGGATGCGAGTCGGGTTGCACGATCGGGAATTGACGATCATCGACGTGGCGCGCCATGCCGGACTTTCAGCCGCCACGGTGTCCCGAGTGATGCACGATAGTCCACGGGTGAGTCCCGAGGCCCGCCGGCGCGTCCAGGAAGCGATCGCAGCGCTGGGCTACACGCCGAATGCCCTGGCGCGCGGATTGGCCATGCGCAGCACGCGCACGATCGGCGTGCTGGTCAGTTCCATCACCGACCCTTTCTGGGCCGAGGTCGTACGCGGGATCGAGGATTACGCTCTGGAGGCGGGTTACGCGGTACTCATCGCCGGCAGCTATGAGGACGTAGAGCGCGAACAGAAGGCAATCACGCTGTTCCGTCAGAAACGGGTGGACGGCATCGTGGTAGGCGCCTCGAGCGCCGGCCCCGGCGCCCTGGGCAAGATTGACGCCGCCGGCGTGCCGGTCGTCTTTGTCAATAGCGAGCACATCGAACCGGAGGACGAAGTCACCGATGCCCCTTCACTGAACGGCTCCGCGGAACGGTCCGAGCAGGCGGCGCCCGCGCTCATCTATCGCGTGGTGGGCGACGATCGCCAGAGCGCCGTGGTTTTGACCGAGCATCTGCTGACCATGGGGCATCGGCGCATCGCCTACATCGGCGCGGGTGGCCGGGCCAGTTCGGTCAGGCGGCTGTACGGCTTACGGCATGCCTTGCGGCAAGCACACTGCTTGCTGGACGAGAGCTTGATCGTATCGACCGGCGAGGGCGCGAACGCCGGCGAGCTGAGCGCCTTCCGCCTGCTCACCCGCGAGTCTCGCCCCACCGCACTCTTTTGCTACGACGATATGACGGCGCTTGGCGCACTGCGCGCCGCGCGCGCGCTCAATCTTCGCTGCCCGGACGATATCTCCGTGGTCGGGTTTGATGATATTCCGATCGCGGTCTACCTTGAGCCGCCGCTGACCACGGTGCGGCAACCGATGCACGAAATGGGGGCCTGGGCGATGAAGGTGGTAACCGACCTGCCGCGGGGCGAATCTCCCCCGCGTCAAATGATCATGCCTGGCGAACTAATCATCCGCGCCTCCAGCGGTGCGGCGCCGATCACGTCGAACCCAACCTCTATTTGACGGCCCCAGGGCGCGGCCCATATCGTAGAGGCACGTTGGCCCGGTAGCTGGTTTGGGGAAAGGAGGTGAATCGCGGCAAGGAGTGGGTTGAGCGGTCCTGATCGTGGTGTGCCGCATGCCGGAGGGGACGACCCAAGGAGTAGACGCCGTGGCAGCAATGATTCACCGCGGCTCCGTCCCGCATGCTCTCGTCACGTGCGTTCTACCGGAAAAGACCGGGCGCCGGCTGTGGCGTCCAGACAAGCAAGGGAGTACTCATCGGTGAAATTGCATCGCCTTCGACTCATAGGGCTGCTCGCGGCGGCGGCTCTGATTGTGCCGGCGCATGTCCCGCCGGCCGCGCGCGCTGCCGCACCCAACCTGGTAATCGACGTCGGCTATGAAGGATCCTACATGGATCCGGCCCAGGACTACGATACCGGTATGGCCACGGTGCTCGGCAACGTCTACGATGGATTGGTGCGCGCCTCAGGCTCCAAGACGGTAAAGATCGTGCCTGATCTGGCAACCTCCTGGAAGGAATCGAAGGACGGTAAGACCTGGACCTTCACCTTGCGCTCCGGGGTTAAGTTTCACGACGGCAACCCTGTGGACGCGGCGGCAGTCAAATTCAGCTTCGACCGTTTGCAGAAGCTCCAATCCGGCGCCGTGGGCGACTTCCTGGAGATAAGCTCCGTGGATGCCCCCAATCCCTCAACCGTCGTCTTCCACCTGAGCACCGCCTACTCCGGTTTCCTACCATCCCTCACTGCCCTCTGGGGACCCGATATCGTCAGTCCCAAGACGGTTCTGGCGCATCAGGTACACGGCGATCTGGGCAAGACATGGATGATAAACCATGACGCGGGGTCCGGGCCGTGGATGGTCCAGCAGTGGGTGCGCGGGCAGAAGATCGTGCTCGTCCCCTTCCCCGGCTACTGGAAGGGATGGTCCGGCCAACACGTCGGCGAAGTAGTCTTGCAATGGCCGGCGGCCTCCAGCACCCAACGGCAAGGGCTGGAGCATGGCGATGTCGATATTGCCATGAACCTGAATTATCAGGATTTCGCGGCGGTGGGCAGCGAGTCGGGGATCGCGACCAAAGAGTATAAAGCGCAGACGATTCGCGAAATACGCTTCAACTCCGGGAAGAGTCCGCTGAATAACCAACTGGTGCGCCAGGCGCTCTCCTATACCTTCGACTACGACACCATGGTCAAGGCGGTCTTCAAGGGTCATGGCGCGCGCATGCAGGGAGTCGGCCCCACTGGCCTGGCCAATTTCATTCCGGAGAAGAACCTCTATACCTATGATCTTGCCAAGGCCAAGAGCCTCCTGGCCAAGGCCGGTTATCCGCACGGGTTCCCTCTGGAGGTCGATTGGCAGACGGGAGATCAGCAGAGCGCCTTGATGGCCCAGATCTGGCAGGCCGATACCAAATCGCTGGGCATCGCCATGAAACTGCAGGTACTGCCCAACGCGGTGTGGTCAACTCGCAGCCTGAAGGAGTCCACCATGCCCCAGGTCTGGTTTGGGCAGTGGACCATGGACTTCGCCGATGATCAGAATATGTATCTGAACTATTTCTGGTCCAAGAGCCCGCCCGCCAGCGGCAACGTGTTCTGGTATAAGAATCCGAGCCTGGACAAGTACCTGGAGCAAGGGCGTGACGCCGCCAGTTCCGCTACGGCCAGGGCTGCCTTTACCAAGGCGATGAATCTGGTCTACAACCAGGCGCTGGAGATCTGGGCCGTCCAACAGAACGACACCATCGCCATGCGTAACAACATCCATGGCTTCGTGTACAACTATCTCTATGGCGCGTACTACTACGACCTCTATTCGCTCAGCAAGAGTTAAGAGGTCGTGACCGTATTTCTTGCGCGGCGACTGGGGTTCCTGGTGTTGGTGATCTTAGGCGTAAGTCTGATCACCTTTACGGTGTCGCACATCGTGCCCGCCAACCCCGCTGCCCTGGTCGCCGGCAAGAGCGCCACGCCGGCACAGCTTGCCCAGATCCGTCATGAGTATGGTCTCGATCAATCGCTTCCCCAACAATATCTCACCTACATGGGCAAGCTGCTGCACGGCGATCTTGGCCAATCCAGCTACAGTCATCGTGCCGTGCTGAGCGATTTCCTCGACTATTTTCCGGCCACAATCGAACTCACCCTCTACGCGCTGATCATCTGCGTGGCGATCGGCGTACCGATGGGTGTCTACTCGGGACTGCGCCGCGGATCGTGGGTCGATCACCTCACGCGCGTCATCTCGGTCGCCGGTACGGCGATGCCTCTCTTCTGGTTGGGTCTGCTCCTGCAGATGCTCTTTTACGGCCGCCTGGGTTGGTTGCCTGAATCGGGGCGGCTGGACACCTTTCAGGCCGCCCCGCGGCATATTACCGGTATCTACACCCTGGATAGTCTGCTGGCCCTCAACCTGCCCGCCCTGGCCAACACGCTCAAGCATGTCCTCTTGCCGGCGCTCTGCCTGGCCTTCGCCTCGCTTTCCCTGGTGGTGCGGGTGACCCGGTCCAGCATGGTCGACGTCATCACCAAGGACTATATTCGTACGGCGCGCGCCAAGGGGGTACCACGGCGCACCGTGGTGATGCGCCATGCCCTGCGCAATGCACTGATTCCGACCACTACCCTGTTGGGGTTGCAGGTGGGCAACCTGCTGAGCGGCGCTTTCCTGGCGGAGACGGTCTTCAGCTGGCCGGGTATCGGCTACTATTCGGTCAATGCCATCCAGAACTTCGATTATCAGGCGATCATGAGCATCACGGTGATCCTGGCCGTTACCTACACGCTAATCAACCTGGCCGTCGATATCCTCTACACCAAACTCGACCCGCGCTTACGGCTTGCCTAAACGACAGTTCTGACCAGCTCGGTGAGCGGCGCGCTGCTTGCCGGCGCCGCATACTCGGGCCAAAAGGGAGCGAATGAAGAAGAGTCCATGCAGCCGACCTCGCTGATCCCGACCGAACCGGTCGACGCGGCGGCGGTTGCCGAGGCTGAGCCTCTAGGGCCCTCGGTCAGGCGGCGGCGCCTACGGCGCATCCTCTTGCGTCCCAGCACGCTCATCGCCTTGATCGGCGTGCTGGTGCTGCTGGTCCTTACCTTCCTCGGCTCTCGCCTGGCCCCCTACGATCCGGAGGCGATTGACCCGATCAATCAGTTCACCCCGCCGACGGGGAGTCACCTTTTTGGCACCGATGACCTGGGTAAGGATGTGTTCAGCCGGGTGATCGCGGGCACGCACTATTCGCTGACGGCCGTGGTGGTGGTGTTGGCGAGCGCCCTGATTCTCGGGCTGATCATCGGCTCCATCGCGGGCTATGCGGGGGGCCTGGTCGAAGAGGTGCTGATGCGCGTTACCGACATTTTTCTGGCCTTTCCGGGCATTGTCCTGGCGCTGGCTATCGCCGCCGCGCTCGGCCCCGGCCTGCCCGCCGCCGTGGCGGCCATCGCCGCCGTGTGGTGGCCGACCTACGCTCGGCTGGTGCGCGGCCAGGTTCTGGCAATCAAGAACAACGATTATGTGGATGCGGCTCGCAGCCTCGGCGCCTCGCACTCGCGTA
>JAICHN010000176.1 GCA_025924845.1 Chloroflexota bacterium
ATTGCCCTCGAGTTATACCTCAAGCGCCTCTTGATCGGCGGCATCGACAAGCTGTTCGAGATTGGGCGGGTGTTCCGTAACGAGGGCGTGTCGCGAAAGCATAATCCTGAGTTCACCATGCTGGAGTTGTATTGGGCGTACGCCGACTACAACGACATTATGGAGTTGGTAGAGTGGCTTGTCTCCGAAACGGCGCTCGCCCTCCACGGTAGCCGCGTCATCCAGGTGGGGGAACAGGAGGTTGACCTGAGCCCGCCATGGCCGCGTCTGCCGCTCCGCGATGCCATTCTGAGCGAGACCGGCATCGACTTCGCCGCCTTCCCGACCGGCCGGGAGGACGCTTTCCGAGAGGCGGCGCGGGCGCGCGGGCTGTCGCTCCCGGCCGATACCTCGCGTGGTAAGATCATTGATGAACTACTTTCCACATTTGTCGAACCTAAGCAGATCGCCCCCATATTCCTGATCGATTACCCGATCGAGCTTTCACCGCTTGCCAAGCGCAAGGCCGACGACCCAACCTTAGTGGAACGGTTTGAGGCATTCGCGGGCCGTGTAGAGTTGGCTAACGCATTTACCGAACTGAACGATCCGGAGGACCAGCGCCAACGGTTCGAGGCGCAGGCCATTGACCGCGCCGCCGGCGATCAAGACGCGCATAGTTTCGACGAGGATTTCCTGGAGGCCATGGAGCACGGCATGCCTCCGGCGGGCGGTCTGGGGATCGGGATCGATCGGCTGGCCATGTTGCTCACCGGGGCGGAGTCGATCAAGGACGTGCTGTTTTTCCCCCATATGCGGCGCGGCACGGAGTTGGGGGAGCAAGGGGCCGAGACGGATGACGCGTAGCACGGCCTGCGGCAGGCTTCTCGCCACTCATCTCGATGAAAGTTCCGTCACTGGGAAAGCCGCCACAGCGGAAAGGAACGCACGATGCCGACCAAGGTTCGCAAGGCCGTAATCCCGGCGGCGGGATTGGGTACCAGGCTGCTCCCCGCGACCAAGACCATACCCAAAGAGATGCTTCCCGTGGTAGACAAGCCGGTGATCCAGTATATCGTGGAGGAAGCGGCGGCCAGCGGCATCGAGCAGGTGGTCATCGTGACCAGCCGGGGTAAACAGGCGCTCGAGGATCATTTTGACCGCAACTTCGAGCTGGAATACCGCCTCAAAAGTAGCGGCAAGACGGCGCTCCTTGAGGCTGTGGTCCATGCCGCCCAATTGGTGGAGGTGGTGTTTGTGCGCCAGCCCGAGCCGCGGGGCAACGGCCATGCCGTACTCTGTGCCCGTCATGTAATCGGTAATGAGCCATTCGCCATGCTCTGGGGAGACGACTTCGTAGACTACGGCAACCCGCCCGTCGAACCCTGCGTGGCCCAACTCATGCGCGTCTATGAGCAGTATGGAGCCAGCGTACTGGCCGCGATTCATGCTCCGCGCGCGGAGTGGAACCGCTACGGCATGATCGCGCACGAGCAGATCGACGAGCGTATCTTCCGGGTCAAGTCGATTATCGAAAAGCCGCCGATCGACGAGTCGCCTTCCGATCTGGCCCAGGTGAAGGGTTGCATTCTCACCCCGGAGATCTTCGAGATTCTGGCCGAGACACCGCCGCAGAAGGGTAACGAGATCTGGCTGATCGACGCTATCCATACCCTGATCGGTATCCAACCGGTCTATGCCTATGTGTTCGAGGGTAAGCGCTACGATACGGGCAACGCGCTCGACTACGTAAAGGCGAATGTGGAGTTGGCGCTTGGCCGGCCGGAGTTGGCGGCGCCGCTGCGCGACTATCTGCGCGGTCTCACCGCGAGCTTCGAGGCATAGCGCCGGTATGGCGTTTACCAAGGTTCGGGTGCGCACGGCCGCCTGTTTCATCTCGGTGGCATGTATCGGCGCGGCGAGTTGCGCTTCGGGAGCCGGCCCGACCTCGGTGCATGGCGCGCCGGCCGGTTTGTCCTCCCTCTCGATCGGCCTGACTCAGGAGCCGGATACGCTCAATCCCATGCTCGCCCAAACCGCCGCCGCGCAGGAAGTGGACAGTGCGATTTTCGATGGGCTGCTCCAGGTCGACGCGCACGACAAGCTCCAGTCGGACCTGGCTCTTACCTGGGCGCATTCGGCCGACTGGAAGACCTGGACCTTTCATCTGCGGCGCGGCGTACATTGGGCTGACGGCAAGACCTTCACCAGCGCTGATGTCGCATCGACCTACCAGACCATGAGTAGTCCGACCTCTCCCGTCGCCGTCCCCCCCGGATGGAACCTGGTGGATCGCCTGAGCACGCCCGATCCCGATACGGTGATTATCCATGTTCGCATGGTGTCGGCGCCCTGGCTCCTACAGCTGGGAACAACCGCGATCTTGCCCCAACACCTGCAGGCCGGCCGGAGCAAGGCGGCTCTGGCCGCCTTTAGCCGAAAGCCGTTAGGCACTGGACCCTATAGGGTGCTGGACTGGACGCCGGGTCAAGATATCATGCTCACGGCAAACCCTCGATCGTGGCATGGTACACCGCATTATGCTCGTTTAACCTTTCGCCTCTATGCCGGGGACGCCCAGCTTCTCGCCGCCCTGCATTCGGGCGCGATCCAGGTGGCTCCGATCAACCCTGGACAAGTGTCGTATGCGCGCCGGGTCGGCCTGCATGTGGTTGAGGGGCCGGGCATGACCTGGTATCACGTGGACCTCAAGCAGTCAGGGCCGTTGCGCGATCAAGCGGTTCGCCAGGCGCTTGACTATGCCGTGCCCAGGGCTGAGATTCTGCGCACGGTCGCCTTCGGGCATGGGCAGCTCGCCTTCGCGGATATTGCCCCCGCTCTCGCTCCCTATTTCGACCCGACCCTACGCCCAAGGCCCTATTTGCCGAGTCGCGCCAGGTCGTTGCTCGCGACGGCGGGCTATCGACCCGACCCGCACGGTGTATTGCGTCGCTGCTCAACCGCCAAGCAGAAGCCACCATGCCCGGCGCTGGATATTACTCTGTGGAACATTCAGGGCGATTCATTCGGCTTCAAGATAAATCAGATCCTGGCCAGGGCATGGGGCGCGATCGGCTTGCGGGTGGCGCGGCGCCAGGAAACGGCAGGGACGCTGTTCGGTGCCGGAGGGCCGCAGTTCACCCACGACACCACGGGGATCACCTATGCCTGGACCAACGGTGACGACCCCGATGATCGCTTCTATTGGAACAGCAGCTCCATTCCGCCTTATCCTTCGGCTACCGGCGGCAATGATGTGGCGTATTTTCATCGGTTCGCCTTCCAGTCCACGATCGATCGTCTGACCAAGCTTGGCGCCGATACGACGAACCAGCCGGAGCGGCGGCAGGTCTATCGTGACATTCAGGCGCTGCTGTTGGCGCAGGCTCCCGATATTTTCCTCTACTGGCAGAACCAGCTATGGGTAGCCCCGGCTTCCATGCACGGTTTCGTGCCCAACCCTTTCACTCCTCTACTCTGGAATGTCGTTGCCTGGAGTTGAAGATTGGCGAATCGACGTATCATAGATCCATGAGTGGGCGGTTCCACAAGCCGGCGGATGCCGGACGTTTCGATCGGAGAGGTTCATGACCACACCATCCGCGACCCTACCGCGTTGGGATGTCACTGGGATCTATCCGAGCCTCGACTCCCCCGAGTTCCAGGCCGACTTCGCCGCCCTTGGCACCGCAGTGGAAGCGTTCGGGAGCGAACTCGACCGCGGGCAAAGCGACCGGTCGGCGGGCGGCGTGAGTCGCGAACAAACAGCGGAGGCATTTGGCGTATTGATCATGCAGCTCAATGCACTGCTTGAGCAAGCGACCACGATTCATGCCTACATCGCTGCCTTTGTGAGCGTCGATTCACGCGATGACCTGGCCCAGGCCAAGCTAAGCCTCATGCACAATCTGCTCGCGCGCCTAAAGCAGACATATACCCGCTTTACGGCCTGGGTCGGCACCCTAGACGTGGACACACTGATCGCGTCCTCCACTCTTGCCGAGGCGCATGCGTTCTTTATCGCTCAGGCACGGGTACACTCCCGTCACCTGATGTCCCCGCCCGAAGAGGAGCTTGCCGCCGCGCTGGCGCCGTCGTCCTCGGCCGCGTGGGAGAATCTGCACAGCAGTCTCACTTCTCAGTTGTTGGTGCGCTTGGCGGGAGAACAGCACAGGGAAGAGTTGCCGCTCAGCGTGGTGCGCAACCGTGCCGCCGATCCGGACCGGGCGGTGCGGAAACTGGCCTACGAGGGAGAACTCCGCGCCTTGAGCGCGGTGGCGCCAGCCGCCGCTGCCGCTTTGAATGGGCTCAAGGGCCGCGAGCTGGTACTGGCGGAACGGCGCGGTTGGGGTTCTCCTCTTGATGCTGCGTTGTTCACAGCGCATATTGATCGGTGTACCCTCGATGCCCTGATGGAGGCGGCACATGCCTCGCTGCCCGATTTTCGCCGTTACCTGCGGACCAAGGCGCGGGCCCTCGGCGTCCCGGCGCTGGCCTGGTATGACCTTCAGGCGCCCGTGGGCGAGAGCACTCGTACGTGGGACTACGCCGCCGGCGCGGAGTTCATCGTGGAACAGTTCGCCACCTTCTCGCCTCGCTTGAGCGGATTGGCGCGGCGCGCCTTCGCTGAGAGTTGGATCGACGCCGAACCCAGGGAAGGGAAGCAAGGCGGCGCCTTTTGCATGGCGCTCCGCGGTGAGGAGTCCCGCATTCTGGCCAACTTCAATCCCTCCTTTGACGGAATCAGCACCCTGGCCCACGAGCTGGGCCACGCCTACCACAATTTCTGCCTGGCCGAGCGCACTCCGCTCCAGCGCGATACTCCCGTGACCCTGGCCGAAACGGCCAGCATCTTCTGTGAAACCATCATCTATCACGCAGGTCTGATGCGGGCCGACGCCGGTGAACGACTGCTTCTGCTGGAAGGAACCTTACAGGGCCAGTGCCAGGTGGTGGTGGATATCATCAGCCGCTTCTTGTTTGAGCAGGACGTGTTCGAGAAGCGGCAGGAGCGCGATCTGTCGGTCGACGAACTCAACCACCTCATGCTCGCCGCTCAGGGACAGACCTACGGCGACGCGCTCGACCGATCTACTTATCACCCATTGATGTGGGTAGTCAAAGGTCATTACTACATCGCCGAATTCGCGTTTTATAACTTCCCCTATCTGTTCGGCCTGCTGTTCGGCCTTGGTCTGTACGCGCGCTACCAGGCGGATCCGGAGCGGTTCAAGGACAACTACGATCGCCTGCTATCCTCCACCGGATTGGCAAGCGCGGCAACACTCGCCTCGCAATTCGGCATCGACATTCAAGACACCGCATTCTGGGCGGACAGCCTGGACGTGATCCGGACCGACATCGATCAATTCGCGGCGGCCATCGACGCCCGACAGCCGGCCTGATTTTCGAGTGCGCGAGTAGAAGCCGCGCCGGAGTGCCAT
Source organism: Chloroflexota bacterium (assembly GCA_025924845.1). Next base: position 5,424 of record JAICHN010000176.1, read on the forward strand.
TCGGGCCCCGGCAACCGCGTCTCGTCCAGCGCACCACCATTCAGTGCCCAGAAGGGCGCGCCGGCATACTGCTCAGGCTCTGGCGACCACGACCCTGGACCCCGCTTCACCCTTGGTTACTTCGATCTGCACATCAAATCGCTCCTTAAGTTCCTCGATGTGCGTCACCACCAAGATCTTGTCGAAATCCTCCGCGATGGCCGCAATCGCCTCCACCAGCCGATCTCGTCCCTGCGCATCCTGCGTACCGAAGCCTTCATCGATGAGCAGGAAACGTAGCTCAGCGCCCGCGCGGCGGGCCAGAAGTCGGGAGAGGGCAATGCGAATGGCTAGATTGATACGAAACGCCTCGCCGCCACTGAACATTTCGTAGGGTCGCGTCCCGGCGCTATCGGCGATTTTGATATCCAGGGTTTCGATCGCCTTGCCGGACTTGCCCTGTCGTTGAGTGAGAAACGACACCTGCGTGCTGTTATCCGTCATTCGGCTCAGCAGCTCATTGGCGTCCTGCTCAAGCTCGGGCAGCGCATTTTCGATCAGCATGGCTGGAATGCCGTTCCGGCCGAAGGCCAGGGCCAGTTCCTTCATGGCCGTTTCCCGCTCCATGGCCGCCGATCGCGCCGTTTCCGCCTGCTCGCGTTCGACCAGGCGCCGTTCTCCCTCTTCAAACTGCCTACGGAGGCCGCCCAGGCGCCGCTGAAGCACCGCTTCGCTCTGGTGAGCCGCGTCGAGCTCCTGCCGCCGCTCGGCCAGGGCCGTTCGCACGGCAGCCAGATCACCAATTTGAGCGCGGAGCGAACTACACTCCTCGTGTAAGCGCGCCAGCTCGGCCTCGCGCTCCTTGAGCAGCGTGAGGCGCGCCTCGGCCTCCATGCCCGCGCGCGTCGCCTCCTCACGAGCGCTTTCCAGGGCGGCCAGTCGTACTTCACAGGGCTGAAGGGCGACTACGCGCCGTCGGACCTCCTCATGAACGGCCGAGTCGTAGTGCAACGCGGCAAGGCGTTCCGCCGTCACCTGGATCGCGGCGCGCGCCTCGCCCGCGAAGCGGCCACCCGCCAGAATACTCTCAAGCCGATCCAATTCAGTCTGTTCGGTGCCCACGCTCGCCGCGAGCTGGTGCAGCGTGCGGAGGCGCTCCGCATAACCGGCTTCCTGGATCCTGAGCTTCCGCAGGTGTTCAATCTCGCACTCGTGCGCCCTGGCCGCCTTTTGCCCGGCCTCTAGATCGGCGCATAGCCGCGCCCGGGCTGCTTCCCATTCCTCTATTTGCTCTTTGAGCCGTTTCCCTTCTTCCACGAGCTCATGCTCGATCCGCTCACGGCCCTCACGGGTAAGGGGAGCCCCGCAGACTGGGCAGGCCGCGTCCGCGGAGTGCAACTGCTTATAGCGTTCTCGTTGCTTCACTACCTGGGCCGCGCCGGCCTTACTATTCACGGTGATCTCGCTCAAGGCGGCGTTGAGCGCCGCCTCGGCGCGGCGCCACTCCCGGCTGCGCTCATCCAGGGCGGGCAGCGCGGCGAGTTCCACCCCAATGTGGGCAACGGCTCCCTGAATCGACTCGATTTCGGCAGCTGCCTTGGTTGCCTCCCGCAGTGCCTGTTGTCGTAAGCCGATCTGATCCTCGAGCCGCTTCCGCTCGAGCACGATCGTTTGCTCGTGCTCGTGCTTTTCGCGTTCGAGCGCGTGTGCGTCTATCGCCAGTGCTCCCAGGCGGTCGGCTTCGGCTCGCAACCGGCCAAGCTCCTCAACCTGCCGGCGCACCTGTGCTTCGTCGGCCAGGAGAGCGCGTGCTTGTTCCTCGCGCCGAAGCGCGTCGGCGCGTTCTCGCTCCAACCTGACCTGATCGGCCTCGACTTCGCGCACTCGTTTTTCACGCGCGGCAATTTGCTCCAGGAGGCCCTGGGCCGCGCGCACCTGGCCATCCAGTGCTTGCACGGCGGTCTCGATAGTTTCGCGGGTGCCTTGCTGAGCGGCAAGCTCGGTCTCGCACGCCGCGATGCCCTCTCGGATGCCGGGCAGCGTGATCAGAATGGCATCCAGTTCACCGATACGCTCGGCAAGCCGTTCGCCCGCTTCTCGGGCGTGCCGCTCCTGTTCGCGCGCCCGCTCGGCCAACTTATCGTACAGACCAAGCTCCAGTATTTCGGCCAGCACCGCTTTTCGTTCACGGGGCGGTTTTACGGTGAACAGATCGGCCTTCCCCTGCAGCAGTAACGAGGAATTAATGAACGTCTCGTAGGTGAGGCCGAGCAACTCGATGATGACCCGCTCGGTTTCGTAAATCGTGGCTCCGGTTATCGCCTTGTAGGCGTCGTTATCCCACACCGCGAGCTGGAGGTCGGCCACGCTGCTGCTTTTCCGCACGGCCCGCTTGCGGATAACCCGGTAACGGCTGCCTCGGCACGCAAACTCGAATTCGACCTCCATATCGGTTGTTCCGGCCCGGACTAGATCGTCCTCGCGGGGGGCGCGACTGCATCCCCACAGCGCCCAGGTCAGGGCATCGATCAGGGTCGACTTCCCATGTCCGTTGCTGCCCGAGAGACAGGCCAGGTGAATCGTACGGAGATCGAGGTCACCGCCCTCGACCCCGTAACTCATGAAATTATGCAGGCGGAGCCGAAGCGGAATCATACGCCGGCTACCTGGGCCTCATCATGGATGCCGCCAACTTCCGCGATCAGCCGGTCGCCCCACTCGACGAGTGTGGCTTTCCGCTCCACGGAGAGTGCGGATCGCTCTTGGTCGAGGTACGTCGTCAACGCCTCGTGGGGCGTCATCGCCATGGAGAAGTTGCGGCCGCGCTGAGTATCCCGCCACATGTTCTCCACCTCGCGCCTTACCACGACGAAAGACGCATCGGAGAGCGCCTGCCGAATCTCATGTTCGCGCACGCGGCCCTGATTTGCCGGCGAAAGCTGTAAGCGAACCCGCACAATCGCCCCGCTCACCGCCTTCCCCTCCAGCGCGGCGAGCGCCTGTGCCGTGGGATCATCGCCAGTGCACTCGATCTTAAAGGTGATAAAGGGCCTTGTGGGCAACTTGACGAACTGGTGCCGGGCCCCCTCGCGATCCAGGTCCACGAGGACATATCCTTTATCCTCATGCTCCTCGCCAAAATCGATGCGCTCCGGGCTGCCCGAGTAAACGGTGAGCGGTTGTGAATACACTTCTTGATACTTGTGGATGTGCCCAAGGGCGATATACGAAAAGCGCGGCCGGCAAATAATGCTGCGCGGAATGATCAGATCCTGGCTGAGCATGGTAGAGCGCTCCGCGCTGTACTGGGCACCCTGTATGGTGCCGTGCAAGGCGAGCACCACCGGAGCCTGGGAATCCTCGATTTCGGAGAGATAGAAGTCGAGCGCCTGTTCAAGCCGCTCGAGCATTAGCCGGTGAACGTCTTCCTGAGGCAGATTTTTGTTCTCGTCGCGCGCCAGAAGGACGCTGCGGGTCAACCACGGGATCGCCACGATATTGATCGGGCCGGATCGGGTCTGGAGAAGGTGGACACCGGGGCGGTTGGCCACCACGAAGCTGGAGGGCGATAAGGCGCCGAAAATGTCCAGACTGGTGGCTCGTGCCATGGCGTTCGGCATATCGTGGTTGCCGGTCAGCAGAAAAACCGGAATACCCGCTTCGATCAGGGCGCGCATGCGGCGTGCAAGCTCGCGCTGCTGTGTGGGGCTGGGATCCCGCGTCTTGTAGGCATCTCCGGCGAACAGAAAGAGATCCACTTGCTTTGCAATGGCATCCTCGACCGCGATATCGAGCATGCGCGTGAAATCGGCAAGGCGAGAGGAACTACCGGTGGTGGAGTCGTAATGGCCGTAGAGCTCGGTGCCCAGATGGAGGTCCGCCAGATGAAGAATACGCATGTTGGAAGCATAGCAGATTAACCGGATCTCACAGCCCAGAAAACCGGATTACAGGGCCACTAACCGGTGGATGATTTCTCCTCCGTCCTCCCGTGCCAGGCAGCCAGTAGTGTGCGCTCGCGCGCGGCGGTTAGTCCTGCCTTCCACTCCCATTCAGTCGGCCGCGCGGCCTGCCAGGCCAGGGTGTCGGCGATAGTACGGCTCAGGGGACGGTGAGTCAGCCCGGCGGCCAGCGCCTTGCGGATGTCCATCAGGAAGTCAGTCCCCGCCATCCACAGGGGAACCTCGATCCAAGGCACTACGCCATGTTCAAGGAGGAAGTCTTCTTTGATCCACGTGATCGTGGCATCACTGTCGCACACTGCCTTGCAGGCATCGAGCAAGTCACCGAACCTGTACGGCTCAGCCGGGCCGCAAGCATTGAACGTACCGGTGTTTCCAGCCTCGACCATGCGCAGCGTCCACTCCGCTAAATCGCGGACGTCAATTACCTGACCTTGGCGCC
>JAICHN010000177.1 GCA_025924845.1 Chloroflexota bacterium
CCTTGCGCTGCCTGCAGCTCAACGACTGGGCCGGCCTTCCCCTCCCCGCTCACCGTACGCGAATGGTTGCCTGCGCCCAGGCGTATGGGTCCGGTGCCGTGCGCCGCGTCGTTCCAGGTGGTGCCGTCTATAGTAATCGTCCCCTGTCGGAGGCCGGCCACACGCAGCGACATGATCCGCCATGCCTGGGCGCCGCTGACCAACAGGGTGGCGCCGATCTGAACGGTAGTGGAACGACCGCTGTTTTGAGGCCATGTAACGCTCCCCATCACATGCTCAAACCTGGTCGCGGCGGTGCCTGCGCCGAATTGGACGGTCATGCCCCGATTGCGCGCCGCGTCGGCCGCGCTGACCAGCAGGACCTCAGCAGCGATGTCCGCTTTATCGAAGGCGGGTGTGAGTGGGATCATAGCCGCATGGGGATACGATTGGCGGACATAGGAAATCACGCTCGAATCAGTGGACGGAATGATCAGCGCCAAACCGCCCGACGGCACCAGCAGTTGCACCGGCACCTGGGGATCGTATGAGGGGAACGATCGCTCACCCGCCGCCCAGTCCAGGGCGGGATCTCCTTCGAGCGCCGGCGGCAGCATGACCGTGTAGCCGTGATCGGCCAGCGTCACTGCCGCACGGCCCACGATGGCCTGAAGGCCGCCCATTTCCACCCACGACGAATGATCTTGAGCGTGGGCGACGAAGTACCCGTTCACATTATGCGACAGGGCGAAGCCCAGGGGAGTACAAACCACGGCCGCGGCAAGGAGAATGCCCGTCGCGCCGGCGAATCCAGACCGGGCGCGGCCTGTTTCCACGGTGCTCGACGGGCGGCGCCGAAGGGACCGCGCCACATACTCCACCGCGTCCCGCACCAAGTATGCCAACGCGGCAAGAGGCAACGCGGCCAGGAGGGCAATCGGCGCCGTGGCGCCGGCGGTGCGATCCCCCTGCGGCGCCTCAAAGTCCAGCGACAAAATACCCCCCAACATGTTGGCGATAAACCAGAGAAGCAGCAATTGAAAGAACCAGTGGCGGGCCCGCCGAAGCGCCATGCCGACGCCCAGCAGCAAGCAGGCCCCGGTGACGGCGTCCAGCATGGGCGCTCCAGGTAAGTTATGGCGCCCATTGTTATCGCCCTGCACCGAAAACATCAGCAAATGCACCTTCAGGTTGGAACCGATAGCGCTGAGCCGCTGAGACCAGTCGCTGTATTCGGTGAAGATCGACACCTGCCGAGGGCGGGCAAGCACGAAGTTCGGATCCTGGAGAAATGGCACAATCAACGGCGCCGCGCCGACCACCGCGCCAAGCGGCAGCAGCAGCACCTGGGGCCAGGAGGCACGGCGGAACTCAGGATCCTGAATGTAGCGAAGACCAATTACCGCCACCGCGACGGCGATGCCGGAGAGGAAGCCGCTCGCGTAGGTTAGCACGGCAAGGCCCAGCAGGACGCCGCTGAGCGCGAACCAAAATCCGTGCGGCCGGCGCATGCTCACCGCCAGGGCGGCGAATCCCAGCCCGATCAGGGTGGCCGGCGCGATGGTGGACATGTCCAGTCGGGAAAAATCAATCGCCCATTGCGTCATGGCGAGCACCGCGGCCGCGCACAGACCCAGCGTCGTGCTGCCGGCGGCGCGGCCTAGGAGGTAAACCGCCAACACGGCCCCCGTACCGAAGAGCGCCGGGGTGAGGCGCACCGCGGCCATTGAGGTCCCCAACAACTTAAAGATCAGGGCCTCGACATAGAAGAAAAGACTCGGGCTATGCCCCAGTTCCTGCAGGCCGAACGGTTGGAAGGGCACGCTGAGCAACTGCCGCGCCGAAACCGCGAAATCGGCCTCGTCAAACCACACCCCCTCGGGGAGTGAGCCGAGATGCCAGATGCGAAGCCCCGCCGCGAGATCGAGAATCAACACCAGGACCAGCAACTCCAGCACGAGCCACGGCGACGGTCGAAAACCGCCGAGCGAGCGGCGCGCACCAGGTGCGTAGCGTTTCAGCGGCCACAGGGCGGCCAGGCCAAGCACGAGACCGGCGACCCAGAACAGTGCGGCATAGGTTGAAGAAGTGTGAAAGTACTGGTTAAACTCGGCGAAGGATTCAGTGGACCACACCAGGCATGCCACGAAGGCGGAACCGCCCAGGATCGCTCCCCCGATCACCAGGCGTCTAACCTCGCTCAAGACGGGCAACGGCGGCACGCCGACCAAAGTAGACGGCGCGGGAAACGCGAGGGCGGCGGCGACAATGGCCGCCAAGGTTACCGGAATGAGCCACACCGGCAGTTGATGGACATCGCTCCGATGCTGGGCCAGGGCGGCGCACACAACCGCCACCACGACGATCAGCATCGACAACACCCGGCCGAGCGACCTGAAATGTATCCTCTTCGGCAAGGATGCCGCCGGACCCGTTTCCCGCATGGCCGGCGATGCGCTCTCCTGATATTGGTGGGAATCCGTTCCGCCGTCCAGCACCCTACCCTCGTTTAGCTTTCAAGCAGCATTCTGACGGAGTTTCTGACATCCTAGTACAGCTTGGCGTAAGGTTCCTCCCGCTTGTAGGGGCACCGCCGGGAACCAGGGCACCCATCACCCAGAGGTCCCCGGTGCCCCTCGAACCGCCAAGGTATGTAGGCCAAGCTGTACTATTGCCGATCGGCATCGATAGCGGCCAACCTGGCGCGAACCTCCTCGGCAAGCTGGTCGCAACCTTCGCCCGTTTGAGCGCTGACGGGGATCCCATGCGGAAACGTGTCCTTGAGCTGGACGAGCGCCGCTTCACGCTCTTCGGGAGGTAACAAATCCGCCTTGTTGAGTACGGTGATCACCGGGTTGCTCGCACCCAACGCCTCCAACTCGTCCATCACGACGGCGGCTTGACCCGGCGCATGGGGCGACGACGCATCAACCACGTGCAACAGGAGGTCGGCTTCGGTGGACTCCTCAAGGGTGGCGCGGAACGCGGCCACCAGCGCGGCCGGCAACTTATGGATGAATCCTACCGTGTCGGTAAGCAGCGCCCCCGTATCCCCCGGCAGACTCCAGCGCCGCGTAGTGGGATCCAGCGTGGCGAACAACTGATCGCGGGCGATCGCGCCTGCCCCGGTCAACCGATTGAGCAGGGTAGATTTGCCGGCATTGGTATATCCCACCAGCGCCACGGTGGGCCAGCGTTCATGCCGCGCCCGCCTCTGCTCGGTGCGCCGGGCGCGCACTGCGTCCAACTCTCGCTCCAGCCGCTTAACGGTCGCCTTGAGGGCCCGCCGATCGGTCTCCATCTGAGTCTCACCGGCGCCGCCGCGCGTGAGCGTACCGCCTCGCTGACGCTCAAGATGGGTCCAGAGCCTACGCAACCGGGGCATCTGATAGTGGGCTCGGGCAAGCTCTACTTGCAGGTAGCCCTCCCGTGTGTGGGCGCGGGCCGCGAAAATGTCGAGAATCAGTTGGGTGCGATCGACCACCTTTCCTTGCCCCAGGATCACCTCAAGGCTCTTCTGCTGGCCGGGTGAAAGCTCATCATCGAAAAGGGCGATGTCGCACTCCTCGGCTTCCATCCATTGGGCCAACTCGCGCACTTTTCCCTCGCCGAAATAGGTCCGCGGATCGGAGCGGGACAACCGCTGACTCATGCGCCGCACCACTTCGATGTCTCCGCTGTCGGCCAGTCGGCTCAGTTCGTCCAGGCTCTCTTCGGTGCTCCAGGGCGGCCCATCGTGGTTTGGGGTCATCCGAGTAGCATCAACCGCGGCGAGGATTGCACGCGGACGGGCAAGCCTGGTGTCAACCAATCGCGGTTTTGTCTCTGCCCAACCGCTCCCGCCTTCTACATGCTTGTTAGCGCGCCGTTGTGCCACCCTGCCTCCATTCCCGTGGGTCAAATCCATTGGTGAATGGTAGCAGGAAGACGTAACCCTTGCCCCAACCCGGCTCTTCACGAGGCGGACAGCGGGATACGCACTAAAAAGGTAGTGCCGCGTTCGGGCGAGCTCCTGGCCTGGATGAAGCCGCCATGCTGCTCGACGATTTGCCGAGCGCCCGCCAGACCGATGCCGCTTCCCTGGATTTTCCCCGTCACGTTTGAGCCGCGGAAGAATGACGTGAACACATGCGGCAGGTCGGCTTCGAGGATGCCGATGCCATGGTCCGTCACGCTCACCGTAGCCCAGCCGACCCCACCGATCACCTCCGACGCAAGGTTCACCTGGATCGATCCGCCTCCCGGACTATACTTGATCGCGTTGGACAGTAGGTTGGCGAGGACTCGCTCAAAACGAGCCGCGTCAACCTCGGCGATCACCGGCTCGGCCGGTCCATCCAGTTCTATCCGGTGCGTAGGTGAGGCCGGCTGCTGCTGTTCCACAACCTGGCGCGCCAGTACCCCCAGGTCGGATGGCACCCGTTGCAGCTCAAGCAACTGACCCATCTGGACGCGCGTCACGTCAAGCATCTGATTGATCAGATCCGCCATCTTCCGCGTGCTGCTGACCACGCCGCCCAGCCGCGCCGCCAGCCGTTCTCCATCGGCCGTACCCTGGCGAAGCAACTGCTGCTGCACCAATTCGGTGAGTCCCTGAATACTCACCAGGGGAGTCTTCAGATCGTGCGACATCGAGGATAGGAACTCATCGCGGGCCCGCTCACTCTGCTTTCGGGCCGTGATATCCGCCTCAATCGTGGCCAATCCGATCATCTTGCCAGAGTTAGAGCGGATCGGTGAGACGGCCCGCGAAATGGTCAACACGCGGCCATCCTTCCGCACGCGCTGTGTTTCTTCGTGCGAAACCAGGGTGTCATGCTCGATCTGAGCCAGCATTACCGGAAAGGCGACTTGCTGCTCGGGTGTCAAAAGTATGGTGTAGGAGCGTCCAACCGACTCTTGAGCGGAGTAACCATACAAGTATTCAGCGGCAGGATTCCAACTGGTGATTTTGCCGTCAGGCGCCATGCTGATGATGGCATCAGCCGATGACTGGACAATCGCGGCCAATCTCAGTTGTACTTCCCAGAGCTGCCGCTGCTCGTCGCGGTGCCGCTTCCCGGCCAGGGCTCGTTCTACCGCCTGGCCCAGCCTTCCCAACCGATCCTTGAACAGATAGTCCGAGGCGCCCTGCTGCATGCAGGCCACCACGACCTCCTCGCTCACGGCGCCCGTCACTACAATCACCGGAATATCGCGATCGCGGTGCCGTAGCAACTCCAGGGCACGCGGGGCATCGAACTGGGGCAATGTATAATCCGCCACGATCAGATCCAGCGGCTCGGCCAGGGTTGCGAGAAACGCTTCCTCGGTTTCCACGCGCGTAGCATTTGGCGCATAGCCTGCCCGGCGCAGTTCGAACAGCAGCAACTCCGCGTCGGTTGGCTGGTCCTCCACGATGAGGACGCGGAGCGGCAGTGACCGTAGGCGGTCCATAGTTCCGCTCCTTAGTGCTTCGGGCGTTCGTTCAAGAGCACCCAATACAGTTCGAGTTGTTCAATCGCCGCCGAAAATTGGTCGAAATTGACCGGTTTCACGATGTAACTGTTCACGCCTAATTGGTAGCTCTCCACAAGATCCCGCTCCTCACGCGAGCTGGTCAGCACTACCACGGGTACATGGCGGATGCGTGCGTCTCCCTTGACCCGGGCAAGCACTTCAAGCCCATCCACCAGGGGAAGCTTAAGGTCCAACAACACGAGGCTCGGCGTTCGCCGAATATCCCTATCCGCGTATTTCCCTTCGCAGAAGAGAAACTCCAGCGCCTCCGCCCCATCGCGCGCAACGTGAATGGTATTGGCCACCTTCCGCTTCCGAAGGGCATGCAGCGCCAACTCCAGATCATTGGGATTATCCTCGACCAAGAGTATCTCGGCCATCGTGCCGGTCGATGTGTCGCTCATGAAGCTCTTTCTCCGTGAATAGTGAAAAAGAAGGTTGCCCCTTCATTGACTGCCGATTGTGCCCAAACGCGGCCGTTGTGCCGGTGAAGAATGCGCTGCACAATGGCCAGGCCAACTCCCGTGCCCTGGAAATCCTCCGCTCGATGCAACCGCTGAAATACGCCGAACAATTTAGCAGCATAGCGCATGTCGAAACCTACCCCGTTGTCGCGCACCCAATAGACGCATTCACCTTTGGTGAAATCATGGCCCACGGTCACCACCGGGTCACTCCGCGGGCTGCTGTATTTCAGAGCGTTTCCCAGAAGGTTGAGCAGGGCTTGGCGCAACAGGATGGGATCACCGATGCAGGGAGGAATGTCGGTTACCTCGATCCGCGCGTTGCCCCCTTCAACCGCGAGTCCTTCCACTACCTGCTGAACCAAGCCCACCATGTCGACCTCTCGGAACACCAGGGCATGTCGCGTCAACCGGGAATACGAGAGTAGATCATCAATCAAGCGGCCCATCTGGGCGGCACTCTCGCATACTATATTCAAATAACGACGGGCATCGGCCGGTAATGCGTCAGCATACTCTTCATGGACGATGCGCGAGAATCCGTCGATAGCGCGGAGCGGCGACCGAAGGTCATGCGATACGGAATAACTGAACGCCTCAAGCTCCTCATTGGCGGCCTGTAGCTCGACGGACCGCGTGCTTAACTCGGCGTTCACGCCCTTGAGTTGGCCGATCAGATCGCCCAAACGCAGGCGCATCAGGTCCATATGCCGGCCCATAGTCTCAAATTCAACCGTGCCGCTCACGGTCACGGGTTCGTCCAACTCTCCGCGGCCCACGCCGGCCGCTGCCTTGCCCAGGGTGCGAAGCGGCCTGGTCACCGCTCGGGTGACCAGCAGTCCGACGATCGCGGTGAGCAGCGCCACGACTGCCATGAGCACACCGACAATCCATAGGATCCGAGTCATGATGCTTTCACTCTGGTTGTGTATGCGCTGCCGAGCCTGGACCAGGTAGGTCACCACGTCGCCGCTGAGCAGCCGGCTCTGGTCAAACAGCGCCTTACCGGCATGTTGCTGATCAAGCAACGCTTGCCCGGACAGCGGCGGCCCCGCCAGGACCTGCTTGGCCCACGCCTGCCACCGCGTGGAGGGCACTTCCATCGCCCTGACTCTTGCCGACACTCCCTGCTCCGAATCGGCAAGAGCGCTCAGCCGTTTCCGCGCTGGAGGAAGGGACGCCTGGGCAGCGGTGTACGGCGCCAGGTAATCGCGGTCCTTCGTCAGCAAATAGCCGCGCAGACCAGTCTCCATATCGTCGAGCAGGCGCTCCTGGCTCACCACCAGGTTGGCAAGGACATCAGTCACCGTCACGGTATGCGTATAGTTCTCACGTACCTTGCCGATTCCTACCACTACCGTGCTTCCGGCGATCAGCAAGAGCAGCAGAACCGCGGTGAAGCCTGCGACGTGCAACTGGGCAATGCTGTGCAAATACCGATGACGAAATTTCGAGAGCACCAACCGAGTACCAGAATCGCCCATACTTCAGCACGCTCCCACTCATCCCGGTTTTGGGGAATCGCCGTGCGCAGGCCGCGCACTTCGCATGCCATGCCCCCAGCCTATAGGCGGCGCGGCAATCCGGCAATGAGCATTTCTTCTCATAGCCAGGGAGCGGCGATCCGACGGATCGTCCGTCCTACATGCCCAGATCGTCAATACGCTGCCCATGCAGGAGGCGTCCCACCACCGCCTCATGGCCATGGACGGCGGCCCGCCGGTTCGTCCAATAGAGTACACGCCACGTACTGCCGATGGCATGCACCAGTGACCGCAACCTACGGTCCGACGGCACCCCGACAAAGGTTTTATACGAGGGTAACGCTTCGGCGCCGGGCTCGCCGGTATTGCTGTCGGGGAAAGTGACCACCCGCTGCCCGTCCGATAGCTCGGTGACCTCTAGACAGGGGCAGCGCCGGTTGGGACAGATCGCGCCGTGACAGAGTATATGTGCCCGTGCGCCCTGCTCCGAGCCAAGACCGGGCATGGATCCATCGATCATGGTAGTTTTCCTTCTGAGGCCGGTCGTGAACGCTTCACGCCAACAGTCCGCCATCGACCGGGATCACCTGGCCGGTGATCGCATCTTGCGCCAGCAACGCACATACCATGCGCGCCACATCCTCGGGGCTTGCCGTGCGCTGGAGTAACGCGGCCTTACTCAGCCGTTCCACGTGATCCTCACGGCCTGCTACCCACCGCGTTTTCACAATGCCGGGCGCCACGGCCGTCACCCGAATGGTGGGAGCCAGGGCTTTGGCCAGTGAGCGCGTCAACCCATTGAGCGCTGCCTTGGATACCGCGTAAGGGAGCGAGGAACCGTCCCCCGCGATACCCGCCACACTGCTTACATTGCAGATAGCGCCCCCGCCCCGTTCGCGCATGAAAGGCGCTACGGCGCGGGCGCAACGGAACGCCCCTTTCAGGTTTACGGCCAGAATCTCATCCCATACTTCGTCGGTCACGCTCTCCAGGTCGGCCAGGGGAATATAGCGGGTGGTGCCCGCGTTGTTCACCAGGAGATCGACACCGCCAAAGGCTCCCGCCGTCCCTCGAGCCATGGCCCGTACGTCGTCCTCCACGGTGACGTCGGCGCGCACGGCAAGCGCTCGACCGCCAAGCGCCTCAATCTCGCGCACGGTTCGCGCGGCGTCAGCTTCGGAGCGCGCATAGTTGACGGCGACCGCGACGCCTTGCCGGGCCAGATCGAGCGAGACGGCCCGCCCAATCCCGGTCCCCCCGCCGGTGACAATCGCCACCTTTCCCTGAAGCTCCATGTATACTCCTTATCCCTGAGTCCCTAACCTGTGGCCCAGGCCAACCGATCCAAATAATCCTGCCCGCTTCCGGCCCGGCCCAGTCTCGCTTAGTTACGCAACGGCTTTCCGGTGGCCAAAGTGTACTTGATCCTCTCCTGGGTTTTCACCATCCCACCCAGGCTAAGAAAGGCTTCGCGCTCGAGGTCCAGGATCTGCTGCTCAGTCACCTGGTCCAGGGGGGAGCATTCACCGCCCGTCAGGACGTACGCCAGCTTGCCCGCCACCAGCGCGTCGTGGTCGCTGATTGTACCGGCCCGGCGCAGGCCGTCAATCTGCTGCTCCAGCACCAACCGTCCTCCCGGACCTGGTAAGGTCAAGGTTTCAGGCTGGGGTGGAGTGTAGGTGCCCTCGGCAAGCGAAAGGGCGTCGGCCCGCGCGTCATACAGCAGGCGCTCTCGATCCAGGCTTATCTGGTCGGCGCGCTGGAGGAAACCAAGCTTCCGAGCCTCGGCGGCGCTCGTGGAGACCGTGGCGTAGGCGATAGTCTCAAACGCCTGCCGGGTTGGCGGGAAGGGACCGCCGGCATTCCCGACGCGGCGCAGGCGAAGCAACAATTCCTTGCAACCGCCGCCCGCCGGCACCAGACCGACCCCCGTTTCGACTAACCCCAGATATAACTCGGCGGCGGCACGGACCTGCGCGCCATGCCACACGATCTCCGCTCCACCGCCCAGCGTACGGCCCGCCGGCGCGGTGACCACGGGCACCGGACTGAACTTGAGGGCCATGTTGACATCCTGGAAGGCACGCACGATCGCTTCCACCTGCTTCCACATTCGGGCGTAGGCGGCCATCAGCAGAGTGCCCAGATTAGCCCCGACCGAAAAATCTGCGGCATCATTCCCGATGACCAGGGCACGAAATCGCCCGCTGCCCTCCTCAATCGCCGCTCGCAGCATCTGTACCACGTCCTGGTCTATCGTGTTCAGCTTGCCGTGAAAGGCGATCAGACCCACCCCATCGCCCATATCGAGCAAACTCGCGCTCGCGTTCTCGCGCACCGCCGCCCCCTGCCTGAGCAGGCGCCGCA
>JAICHN010000178.1 GCA_025924845.1 Chloroflexota bacterium
CACGCCGACCGCGACCAGGATCGTACCAAAACGCTTCGTAAAGAATCCCACTCCCATCCCCGCCGTCCGCAAGAGCATTACCCTACCTGCTCCCGTCGTCCTCGAGTTGGGACTCAAGCAACAGGGTAAGGGATTGAATCCGACCCAAGCTTTCGCCCTCGCCAACCGCTATGCCCCGCAGTTGCAGATATCGCCGCCAGGTTATGTACCGAAGAAGTGGGCGTTGCAGCTGATTCACGTCGATCCGTCTCAGGGCGCGGGCGCCCCGCCCGACGTGTACCTGCAGTATGTGCCCAAGGGACTGAAGAAGGCCGGGGGCACCTATCCATCCTTTTATGTCACCAAGCAAATCGGCCTGGCGCCGGTCATTGCCCCAGGCAGCAAGGTGCAATCCGTCGTGATCTCCAAGGGGGCCCATGGCGTGGGAGTGGTCACCGGCACGGTCGCCGATCTGAAGTTGAAGAACGGCTACGAGCAGGTACACGTTACCTGGCAGCGTCTCACCGTCTCGTACGATGTGAGCAGTGCGATCGGGCTCTCCAAACTGACCGTAAAGGATCTTCTGGCCATCGCCGCCACCGTGTCCTGACCGACGTCTGCTATAGTGGAGGGGTGAACACCTCACCATCACCCCTCCCCGAGCTTCGAGCCGAGATCATCTCGATCGGCACTGAACTCTTGCTCGGCGAGATCACCGATACCAATGCCCGGTTCCTGGCCTCACGGCTGCCGGCCCTCGGCATTACCCTCCATCGTATTCAGCAGGTGGGCGACAATCTAGTCCGCCTCCAGGAAACCTTGCGCCTTGCCTGGGAACGCGCGCCGCTGCTCATTCTTACCGGAGGGCTAGGACCGACCGAGGATGACCTAACGCGCGAGGCGATCTGCGCCGTTCTCGGTGAGACCATGAGCGTACGGCCCGATCTGGAAGCGGACCTCCGCGCTTTTTTCGCGGGACGCGGCAGGGAAATGCCTGATCGTAATCTCAAACAGGCCACGGTTGTCCCGTCCTGCGAGGTTCTCTTGAATCCCGTGGGCACGGCGCCGGGCTGGTGGGTGCAGCGAAACGGCCGGATCATCGTGGCAATGCCCGGAGTGCCCTCCGAAATGCATCGCATGTGGCTGGAGGAGGTCGAACCGCGTCTGCGCGCCCTGGCCCACGGAGGAGTGATCCTGTCCCGCACCCTCAAGATCCTGGGCGTCGGCGAATCCAGCGTTGAAGAGCGTCTTGGTACCCTTGTGCGCTCCGCCAATCCCACTGTCGCAACCTATGCGCGGGCTGACGGCATCCATGTCCGCCTTGCCGCCCGCGCCCCCGACGCCGTCACTGCCCTGAGCCTCCTCACTCCGGTCGAGAACCAGGTGCGAGCGCTTTTTGGTGACGCAATCTACGGGGCGGATGAAGAAACCCTGACCGATGCGACGACGCGACGATTGCGCGACCGAGACCTCCGCGTCGCCCTGGCCGAGGCGGGACTGGACGGCGCGCTATGCGTCGCCCTGGCCGGTGACACCCTGGCGGGTGGCCTGGTCTTGCCGCCAAATCCAGAGATCGCCGATCGGGACGGGGCGACGGAGGCGGCCCGCACGCTTGCCCGGCGGGCCAAAACGATGTTCAACGCCCCTATTGCTCTGGGTGCCTGCGTGGCGCCGCTTGGCACCCATCGGTTGCTCATTGCGGCTGCCGCTCTAACCGGCAACGAGGAGAAAGCAGTAGTCGAGGAGCATGCGACGAGCCAATCGGATGGGGCGCGGCGCGCCACCCTTCTTACTTTGCAGGTGTTACGGGAAAACCTCATCGGATAGCCACCCGGATGCAGAGGCGCTTGCCTCAGTGCGAGCGTCTCATCCCGGCCCACCAGCGCCGTGAGGGGCGCCGACATGGTGGGCGGCAGGTGGAGCGCGCTGCCGTTGGCGCCGGCGGGGCCGTAACCAGGCTGCCGCGCCGCGCGCTCAAAAGTGACGCGTTCCTCACCGGCCAGGGCAAGGGCATGGGCCGGCCGCGACATAGTCTCACGCTGAAATGCTTAACTTGAAATAGCATGCTATACTAGGGGCCTGAAGGCACGGCCGATTCCGACCATTGCCCGGTCGCCGGTATCTCCGGCACAGGGAGTGTACGAGGATGGGTGAGATCATCTATCTTTCTCGTGAGCGCATTCATGTGACCTTGTTCACCCAGGCGCGGACGCGGGGTCGGCAAGGTGATCACCTAAGCGACGAGGATATGGCGTCGCTCAGTGTGCTGAAGGCGGTAATCACCGAGTTGGGGCCCTGGTATTTCGACCTTAAGACCCGTCCCTGGATCACTCACTTCTACGAGGCAATCCTGCACGGTGGTTGGTGGTCGCCGGTCGTGATGGTGGACCACACCGTGTTCTCTCAAGGATGCGTGCCCGATCACGCCGGCCTTCGCGTCCACCTGACCAATCAGATTCACATTCTGCGGCCACGATTGGCTAAATCGAGTTGATGTCGTCCCAAGGTTGTGTGCGGAGTACGGATTGACCACTGATCTTACAACCATTGCTGATAATCTTGCCGCGTATCTTCGTACCCGATCCGGCATTTCGGACGTTCAAGTGCGGCTGGGCGCCGCCGCCGGGAAGGACAAGAAGCGTCTTCCCATGCCCTCTTTTTTGACCAAGCAACGGCCCGCCTTCGAGATTAACTTCACCTATAAGAACGAGCCGCGCACCTTTCGCTACTACGTCGACCCACGCGAGGATCTTCGCGTGGTGGGTGATCTCTTCCGCGTCCATACCAACGGCGAATTGATGGTGCGTGTACCCGACGATTATGGGCGGATCGTGCCGAACGATATCTATTTCGTCAATCGGATCGATGTTGCACAGGGTATGCAGGCGCCGCGCGCATAGCATCTCCCGCCCGTGCGCAAGAAAGGCAAATCGTGATCGATATCTCCGCCCTGGGCGACCGCCTGTCTCTCCGCCTGGGCGTGTTGTGCGACCATGCGCTGATCGGCCAGGATGGGAAGCTCAGTCTCATCGGCATCTTTGACCATATCGGGGTCACCCAGCTTCCGGCCCAGCACCCTCGCTTTTTTGTGGTCGTGGTGCTCCAGGGCAGCGCAGTCGAGCCGCAGGTGGAGATGGAACTTATCGCGCCTAACGGGACCACTATGATGCACGAGACTATTCCCATCGATCCGATGGCGATTAGCCAGGGAAGCGGGAATCTGATTGCCGAGGTCAATATGCTCTCGCTTGATCAGCCCGGCACGTTTCAGTTTCGTCTCTCTGGCGGTGGTAGAGTTCTGGGCGTGGTCCCCCTGCACGTGGATCTGGTGTCGTCCGAGCAATCAGCGCCTGATCCGGCATCGATTCCCCGCGCCTGATCGGTACACGGCAGCCGGAGCTATATAAACGAAGAGACGGGAATGATGACGCTGGTCATCATTCCCGTCTCTTCGTTTAGTGAGCTACCGTTTCCCCGCGCGCCTCCTGGATCAGGGTCCAGATCAGGAACATGATGATGAGCAAGAAGCCACCCGCCGCGCCCGTCGCGGCAAGGGCTACCGTAGGTATGCCCGTATGGTGGACCAGCAGTGCGATTCCCACCAGCAAAACGAAGGAAAACAGCGAGAATGCGTTGAACGGAGTGACTATCGCCTTTTTCATCGTGGTTCGCGATCTCCCCTGTCTGAACTGCGGTCTCCGGTCCGCGAGCCGGGGCGGCTCGACCGATCTCCTCAGAGCAAATCATACGCGATCCGTCGCCCCGTCGTCATCCTTCGTGCCTTAATAGGGCCACGCGACCCGTCAATAGAGCGAAGCTAAAACAGAACCTTGGCGAAGCGCAGGACACCTTGCTTCCAAGGTACGCGGTGCGAAACACCGGCGCTATGCGCGAAGCTGTCGCGGTTTGCCAGATACCAGTGGTAGTTCCGCACCAGCGCTGCCTTATTGGAGTATTTGGGACGCCAACCCAGGACTCGCTCCGCCTTCTCGATCGAGACAAACGAGTCCTTCGAGGCCGTCTCATAAACCCACTTGTAGAGTGGCGAGAGGTGGAGCGCCTCCAGCAGCCGCAGAGCGAGAATGGCAGGCCCGGCCGGTAGAGGACGAATCCGCTTGCCGTGGCCGGCCTCGTCGAGCACCGCCTGATAGTCCTCGCGCATCGTGCTAAACTCCCCGGCCCCAATGTTGAACGTGTCGTTCACCACGTTTCGGTCGAGCGTCGCCGCGAGATAGATGGCAGCGCAGAGGTCTTCCACGTCAAGTAGTTGGTAGCGATTGCGCCCGCTCCCGAGCATGGGGAAGCCCCTCCCATCGGCCGCCCAATCGTAAAAGAGGGCAAACACACCCAGTCGCTCCGGACCAATGAACGACTTGGGGCGTAAGATCGGCACGCACATGCCGCGGGCGCGATAGCGGAGGCACGCCTCCTCGGCCCGAATCTTGGCTCGCCCATAGGCGCCGACTCCGTCCAGCCGGTCATTCTCTCGCAGTGGATGATGGTCGGGAATACCGTACACGGCAGT
Organism: Chloroflexota bacterium; assembly: GCA_025924845.1. The sequence goes on from JAICHN010000178.1 coordinate 4,505, forward strand.
GGAGGAAATATGGATTACTCTCTCGACCCCATGTGCTTCGGCCGATGCCAGGATTGTCTTGGTGCCGCCGATATCGGTGGTGTAGATATCTTTCTTCGAGTAGAGCGGAAGGGCCGCCGCGGTATGCACCACGATGTTCACCCCTTCCATGGCGCGATCCACCGTGGCGCGGTCCCGAATGTCGCCCGTAATTGCCGTCACCCTGTCCCTGGCATCCGCGTAGTCGAAGGGCGCCAGGTCAAGCGATACTACCTCGTGGCCGCGGCCCAGCAGCCAACGAATCATGTTGATACCGAGAAAACCCGCCCCGCCCGTGATCAGATACTTTGCCATCCGTTGCCCCTCCCAACCACTGGAACGACGCAAACAAACATGCCGCCGGGACACCCATCCCGGCGGCATGTGAGCGACTGCTCCCCGCGCTGGATTCGAACCAACAACCTACCGGTTAACAGCCGGTTGCTCTACCATTGAGCTAGCGAGGATCGAGAACAGGCTACGTCCCTGCCCGCGGAAACAAATGTAGCCTGTTCAAGTATCTCCGTCAAGCACCGTTTACCTCACGGCACATGGTCAAAAAGAGCCGATGGAAGCGTGGATCCCGACTCAGCTCCGGATGGAACGCGGAGGCGAGCCGCCGCTCTTGGCGGACGGCGACGGCCGATCCGTCGTCGAGCCGAGCCAGCACCTCTACGCCCTCCCCAACCGCTTCAATGCGCGGCGCCCGGATAAACACGCAGTGGAGTGGCCCTCCATCCATGCCGGCGACAGGCAACTCTTCCTCGAAACTGTCGCGCTGGGAACCGAAGGCATTACGGCGCACCGTGATGTCCATGCCGCCCAGCACCGGTTCCGTTCCATCCATCACCTCGCGGGCCAGCAAGATCATCCCGGCACATGTGCCATAGACTGGGAGCCCGTCTTTGATGCGTGACCGCAGAGGATCCAGCAACCCGGTCTCCCGCAGCAGCTTGCCAATTGTCGTGCTCTCCCCGCCCGGCAGGACGATCCCCGCCAATCCATCAAGATCGGCGGGTACTCGCACCTCTCGAACCTCGGTGTGATCCGCCGCCCTGTGCAGCATCTCGGTGTGCTCACGTACCCCGCCCTGCAGAGCCAGCACGCCGATCGGCGGAGATTTCGCGACCATGGTTCAGTTCCCCCGTCCCGCCAGCAGCGCCTCGCGGGGCAGCGCCGTGACGTCGAGACCGCGCATAGCTTCGCCCAAGCCGCGCGATGCCTGGGCTACCCGCTCCGGATCCTGGTAATGCGTGGTGGCCAGCACGATAGCGTGGGCGAAGCGGGCCGGATCGCTGCTCTTAAAGATGCCCGAGCCGACGAATACGCCTTCGGCCCCCAGGCACATCATCAACGCCGCATCAGCCGGCGTGGCGACACCGCCCGCCGCGAAGTTCACCACGGGAAGCTTCCCGGTTTCGCGGAGATCACGCACCAACTCATAAGGCGCCCCGAGCTCACGGGCAAAGGACATAAGCTGCTCCGGGTCCAACGTCCCCACCTGACGCATAGCACTCGTAATCGCCCGTATGTGGCGCACCGCCTCCACCACGTTACCGGTGCCGGCCTCGCCCTTGGTGCGGATCATGGCAGCCCCCTCGCCGATCCGCCGCAGGGCCTCGCCCAGATCGCGGGCACCGCACACAAAGGGTATAGAGAAAGCATGCTTGTCGATGTGATACTGCTCGTCGGCCGGGGTAAGTACCTCGCTCTCGTCGATGTAATCGATGCCAAGCGCCTGCAGGACCTGGGCTTCGACCAGATGACCAATCCGTGCCTTGGCCATCACGGGAATGGTCACGGCCTCCTTAATCCTGATAATCAACTCTGGGTCGGTCATGCGGGCCACGCCCCCCTGGGCGCGAATGTCGGCCGGAACCCGCTCAAGGGCCATGACGGCGACGGCGCCCGCCTCCTCGGCGATGCGTGCTTGCTCCGGCGTCACCACATCCATGATCACGCCGCCCTTGAGCATGCGGGCCAACCCAGTCTTAAGGGCCCAGGTTCCCTGGGCTTTATTCGTTTCCACCAACGTGGCCATCGGGATACCTCCTCAAAGTGGTCCCATCAAAAATGAGAATTCGCCGCATTAGGCAGCTCCACCCTGAGCCTATCATATCTTCCCGATCGGGGCACGGGCCATTCGCGCCAATCCGCTTGGCGAAAGTGGCCCTATTCAGGCAAAGTATTTGGAGTCAACAAGAGTACCAGTTAGGTTTTGGATCTGGTTAGCTGTTCCGCCAGTCGATCAGCACGCCCAGGTGGGCGGCGGGGTGCTCCAGCAGGTCGGCATAGACCGCTGGGACCTGCTCGGGCGACACTCGATCGCTGATCAACCCTTCCAGCATGAGCGATTTGTCGCGCATACAGTCCAGGATCCACGCCGTGCAACCCGCAATCGAGCCGGGCGGGCGGCTGCCGTAAAGGGGAATCTGCCATTCCCAGCCGCTGCGTAGGGCCAGGTACTTATTGAAGACCGGGCGCGCCACATCGGCCGCCACCACGGCAGTGCCCCGCTTCCAGGCGGCGCCGATCAAGAAAACCTCCCCCTGGAGGGCCGCCAGGTCAAGGGCACTCCGTACCCCGAGGTCGTGCCCCGAACACTCCAGCACCACGGCGCATGTCGCCTCCTGGCCGTCCAGGCCGGCAGTGGGGTCCAGGGTGGCTGGGATGCCGCAAGCCTCCGCCTGTCGGCGCCGTTCCGCTATCGGTTCCACGCCAAGCACCCGCAACCCGGCGCAACGGAGCAGTTGAGCGGCCAGATTCCCCACTAAGCCCAAACCTGTCACCGCCGCCTGGTCGCCGGGCCGCGCTCCCATCAGGCGGACGCTCACCGCGCTGACCTGGGCGAGACGGGCCAGCGGCGCCTGCTCCAGCTCTACCCCATCCGGCAGGCGGATACAGACGTGCGTGCGGCTATCAAAGCGGCTGACCGCTCGGTGCGGTGTATGCGCCAACACCATTTCGCCACGCCGCACCGGCGCCTCCGCGCCGGCGTCGATTACCTCGCCAACCGCGGCATAGCCGGGGCTGATCGGATAGCTCCGCGGCCCGGGAAAGAGGGTCTGTTCCGCCGCGTAGTTGGCCAGTTCGGTGCCGGGGCTGATCAGGCTGAAGTGAGTGCGCAACAGCACCTCATGCGCGGTAAGCGGCGCCTCCGGAACCTCCACTTCGGCAAGGGAAGCCTCACGTGGGCCGGTAAATAGAATGCCATGGGCGTTCATCCTGATAGTCCAATCCGTTTTCGGCTCATCGCGCCTCTTCGAGGAGGCCGGCGAATTCTTCGTATATCTCCTCCGCCATGGGCTCAGCAGGCGCACGGAGCCGAGCCGATTTGATGATACCGGCGCGGCGGAGCAACTCTTTCTGCGAGCCGACGAAGATGCTGAAAGACTGGCCGGCGTAGAGCAGGAGTGGTAGGGCGCGGTGGAGGGCCGACCGGGCCGCCGTGAGGTCGCCCGCCATGAAGCTCTCCCAGACCCGCACAAAGATATCAGCGTACGCGCAGCCGGGCATGGTGGACTGCGCCCCGCGCCGTAGCTCATCGACCAGGTGCAGGCCGCCGGCGCCTCCGATCAGTGCCCCGTCGCCCGCGGGATCACCCGAAAGTAGACGCGCCAACTGGGCAATCTTGGGTACCGACGGTACAGTTTCAATCTTTAGATAGTTGATGCCGGGAGTCTCACGCACCATAGCGGCGAGCAACTCGGCAGGCAACTGTACGCCGCTCATTTGCGGCGCGTCCTGCACCACGATCGGCGTGTCCACGGCGGCGGCGACGGCGCGGAAGTGCGCCGCCAGGGCGGCGGCGCCCGGTTGCAGAACATAGGGCGGCAGCACCATCAGCGCGTCGACCGTGCAGGCCGCGACCGAACGCGCCAGATCGATCGTGGCCGCCGTGGACGGCCGTCCGCAACTCATCATAACCGGTACGCGCCCGCGAGCCGCCTCCACAATCGTACGGGTCACCGCGAGGCACTCCTCATCCGAGAGCGCCAGATATTCGCTGGCCAGCCCCACGCCCACGCCATGGGCGCCCAGGCCGATGGTGTAGTCCACCACGCGGGCCAGTCCCGGCAAGTCGAGCGCGTCCTGGTCGGTGAAGGGTGTGATCAGTATGGCAATGACCCCATTGAGCCGCTTCGCGCTCATACCGGCAGCGCCACGCGAAAACGCTCTATCACATCCTGGTTTAACTCGAGGCCCATCCCCGGCGCGCCGGAGAGCCGCACATGGCCGTCCTCGACCAAGGGCTCGCCCTGGAATATCCACCAAAATGACTCGTTGATGTCGGGCAGTACCCCCTGATCCGGGGCGGGGAAGTATTCGGCAATCGGCGAGTTGAGGTGGGAGATGACCAGATGATAGTTGTGCATCTGGCCCGCGTGCGGGATCACGGGCAGGTCGTGCGCCGCGGCCATGGCCCACACCTTCTGGGCCTCGCTGATCCCGCCCATGCGATTCACGTCGGGCTGTAGCACGTCGACTGCGTGTTCCTCGATTAGCCGCCGCATCCCGTAGCGGGTGTATTCGTGCTCGCCGCCGGAGATCAGGATGCCGCGCGCATTGGCCAGTTCCTTGACCCGCGCGTAGCCTTCCACGTCGTCGGGACTGACCGGTTCCTCGATCCAGCGAAGGCGGAAAGGTTCCAGGAGCGGTAGAATGCGCGTGCAGTAGCCGACGTCCCAGCCCATGTAGACATCGGCCATCAAATCCACGTCATCGCCGATCACCTCCCGCACGGTACGCACTAATTCTACGTTGCGGCGCATCCCGGCCGCGCCGTCGCGCGCACTGTAACCGAAGCGCAGTTTCATAGCTCGGAACCCCTGGCGCAAGTAGCCTTCGGCCTCGGCGGCCAGCGCCCCCAGGTCCTCGGTCGCGTAGAGGCGACTGGCATAGACGGGGATCTCCTCGCGCATTCTGCCGCCCAGCAGATTGTACACGGGCTGGCCCAGCACGCGGCCCTTCAGATCCCAAAGCGCGATGTCCACCGCGCTAATCGCGGCCAGGACCATGCCTTTGCGGCCATGATTAAGCGTCGACCGGTACATGGCCTCCCAGATCAAGTTGGTATCGAAGATATCGGCGCCCAGCACGATCGGCTTCAGGTGGTGCTCCAGGGTGTAGACGGTGCCGCCCGTGGCCAGCGCCACGGTGCCGTAGCCCACTGAACCATCCTCCGCCGTTAGCGCCACGATCAGCGCGTACAGCGAGACGCCTGCCGCCGTGACTTTGG
>JAICHN010000179.1 GCA_025924845.1 Chloroflexota bacterium
GGACTCTCGCATACGGGGTCCGCCCTTATAGTGGCGCTTGCCTTCTTCGCCCTACGCCAGATTGAAGACTACGCGGTGATCCCCAATATCATCGGTCACGCCGTGCGCCTGCACCCCGTCCTGATTCTCTTCGCCGTGACGGCGGGCGGCACCGGCGGCGGCGCGCGTGGTGTCATCCTCGCCGGGCCGATTAAAGGCGCGCGTCGCGTGCTCGGTATAGATATGTACCGTAAGTTTGACTTCACATGAACGTGCGGTTTGCGGGCGAACTGCTGGATCACGCCGCCGCGGTCGCCTACGCGCAGCAGTGTCGCGCCGCCGGTAAGCGGCTCGTGGTCACCAATGGCTGCTTCGATTTATTGCACGCGGGCCACGTTGCCTATTTAGCGGCGGCGCGCGCCCTGGGCGACGCCTTGTTGGTCGGGCTCAACAGTGACGCCTCAACGCGCGCCCTCAAAGGGCCCAATCGGCCTCTAGCCTCCGAGCAGGACCGGGCGAAGGTGCTTCTGGCCCTACGCGTGGTGGACGCCGTGGTCATCTTCAACGAGTCTACCGCGGATCGGCTGCTGGCCGATCTGCGGCCCGCCATCTACGTGAAAGGCGGTGACTATGCCCTGTCCGGCGCCGCGGCCGGCAAACCGCTGCCCGAGGAACCTACGGTGCGATCCTATGGCGGCGAGATTCGCCTGCTTCCTTACCTCGACGGCCGCTCGACAACTGCCCTTATCGAGCGCATTGGCCGGGCGAAAACCGACTAAACGGGTTGCAGCATGGCGTGGAGCCGCGCGTCCGATTCCATGCTGGTCAAGCCGATCAGCCTGTCCCCCAGCACAAGCACCGTATCGCGAGACGGGAAGGAACGCGCACCGTCGCGAATAAGCAGCGACAGTACGGTATCGGCAGGCAGGGCGAGTTCGGCGATCTTCTTGCCGACCCAGGGGCAGTCGTCCGCCATATACAGGTCGACAATCTCCATGCCAATGCCCCGCAGGGTTAGCAGATTGACGAACGGCGTGGTGGGGATTTCCTGCTCGATCAAGCTGATAATGAACTGGGTGGCGCTCACCGTAACGTCGATTCCGAGCTTGATAAAAATATCCTCATTCCGCGGATTATTGATCCGGGCAATGGTACGCTTGACGCTGAAATGACGTTTGGCCACCTGGCTCACGATCAGGTTGTCTTCGTCCTCGCCGGTCACCGCGCATACGACATCGGCCCGGCTCACCCCGGCTTCCTCGAGCGTTGCCGCTTCGGCGCCGTCGCCGCGCAAGACCACGCCCTCGCCCAGATCATCGGCGATTTGCGTGGCCCGTCGCTTGTCTCGTTCGATGAGCAAGACCTCGTGCCGCTCGTCCAGAAGGGCCTTGGCCAGATAATAGCCTACCTTCCCGCCTCCAATGACCACGATGTACATCGATATCGACTCTTTCTCAATAGCGTCCGCCTGCCGCGGATGACCGCATCAGCCGGCGCCCAACAGGGCCTCAATGCGCTCCACGGTCAGCCTGGTAGGGCACAGCGTCTCCAGACCAAGGGCCCGGAAGCTCTCGTTCCGCGTCGGATCGTAAATGCGCGTAATCACACGGGGCACATGAAACACGCATTGAGCGATCTGGGCGGCCATGATATTCGAGTTATCATTATCCGACAGGGCCAGGAACGCATCGGCCTGCTCGATTCCCGCCTGGCGCAGCACATCATAGTCGATGCCCTCGCCCAGCACCGTATTCCCACCAAACTTCGGGGGCAGGCGCTCGAAGGCGTCAAGGCGCAGATCGATGATGCTGACCGAGTGTCCCTCGGCGTCCATCATGCCCGCCAGCCTCGCCCCTACCCGCCCACAGCCTAAAATTATCACGCGCATCCGTCATTCTCCGCCGAACCGGTTCCTGGGCAATGATACATTCTAGAAGGACCCTTACACCGGGGCTCACCCAGCATACCGCCAAAGGCCGCAACATGCGAACCAGCGACTTCGAGTACGACCTTCCTCCGGAATTAATTGCTCAGCAGCCTGCCGAGCGGCGTGATGCGTCGCGCCTCATGGTGGTCGATCGGGCATCGGGACACATAACCCACGCCCGCTTCGCCGATTTGCCGACCCTTCTCGAGCGAGGCGACCTCCTCGTGGTGAACGACAGCAAGGTGATCCCCGCCCGCTTGCGAGGGGTGCGCCTCAACACCGGCGGCAAGGTGGAATTGCTGCTCGTCAGGGAACTGGAACCGAATGTCTGGCTCTGCCTGGCCCGGCCCGGTAAACGAGTGCGCGTCGGGGACCATTTGCGCTTCGGGGACGGCGCCCTACCGGCCGAGGTGCTTGAGGAGCGCACCGAGGGGCAGCGCGTGGTGTCGTTCGCGCGGGCGGGCGCCGATGCCGCGGCATTGCTGGCCGAAGCGGGAGAACTTCCCCTCCCACCCTACATCCACCAGCGGCCCGACGATCCGGAGCGGTACCAGACGGTGTATGCCCGAGCGCCCGGCTCGGTAGCGGCGCCGACCGCCGGTTTGCATTTCACTCCAGAGTTGCTGCGAACACTGGAGGAGCGTGGTATCGCGCGCGCCGCCGTGACCCTTCATGTGGGGATTGGAACATTCCGTCCGGTGCAGACCGATCAGATCGCGGACCATGTGATGCACGCCGAATACGGAGAGCTGCCCCCGGAGACGGCGTCGGCCATCGCGGCGGCGCGGGCACGCGGTGGGCGAGTGATCGCCGTGGGAAGCACGGCAACTCGCGTGCTGGAATCAGCGGGCGCGCCGGAATCCCTCGCCCCCTGGTCCGGTTGGACAGATATCTTCATCTATCCAGGGTACCGCTTTCGGGACTGTGACGCGCTGATCACCAACTTCCATCTGCCTCGTTCCAGCCTGCTCATGTTGGTCAGCGCCTTTGCCGGAAAAGCCTTGATCGAGCAAGCCTACGCCGAAGCTGTTCGCGAACGGTATCGGTTCTTCAGCTTCGGCGACGCCATGTTAATCCTCTAGGAGCCCGGCATCTTGAATGCCCCATCGGGTATGATCGAGAAGGGTAGAGATTCCGGACGGCCGAAAGGTAGCCAAGTTCATGCGCTTGCTTGTGATGGTGAGCAACAATCATATGACGCTGCGCGAAATCTACACCCTCGCGGCGGAGAACCATCGCGCGGGTTGGGCGACTTCATTCATGAGCGGGCTACCCGCCGGCGCCGATTCCATTGTGGCGGGCTTTGACGCCGTGGTCTACGAACTGGGAGCGCCCGCCGACCTCGATCGAGTGACCGCGGTGAAGTCACTGCTGCGGGTGGGCGCCAGGGTGATTACCCATGTCGAGGGGCGTGACGCCGAGGCGCGCGCCGACGAGTTGCGCGCCGTGGGGGCCCAGGTGGTCGCTCACCCGGTCACGCCCGCCGGTGTGGACGCGGCGCTCGATGTCCTGGCGGCCCAAAGCAAAGGCAAGACGGATCGCAAGCGCGTCGGTTTTGGTGAGCGCATCCGCCGTACTTTCACCGGCTGATCGACGCCATGGCCGAGCGCGCGCTTCGCATTGTGTTCATGGGCACGCCTGCCTTCGCCGTCCCCAGCCTGAACGCGGTACTGAACCTTAAGGACGATGGGTTCCGCGATACGGAGGTCGTGGGTGTGGTCACCCAGCCGGATCGGCCCGCCGGCCGCGGGAAGCGCCTCACGGCGCCCCCGGTCAAGGAAGCAGCGCTCGCGGCCGGGCTGCCCGTATTTCAGCCGGAAAGTTTGCGCCAGGCCGAAGGACTCGGGCTATTGGAGTCCCTGGCGCCGGACCTCATCGTGGTGGCGGCCTTTGCCCAGATCTTGCCCCGCGCCATCCTTCGGCTACCGCGCTACGGATCGATCAATGTACATGCCTCGCTCTTGCCGCGGTATCGAGGAGCATCGCCGATCAGTGCCGCCATCCGCGACGGCAGGCTGGAGACCGGCGTGTCCATTATGCAAATGGAAGCGGGGCTGGACACAGGGCCGATCCTCAGTCAGGTCCATCTTCCGATCGACGAGGATGATACGACGGACAGCCTGACCAAGAAGCTGGCCGAACTGGGCGCGCGCGAGCTACGCGCGACCATCCCACGCTGGGTACACGGGGAGATCGAGCCGACACCGCAAGACAGCAGCCTGGCCTCGATGACCCGGCCGTTACGCAAGGAGGACGGGAGGATCGACTGGAATCGGCCCGCCGACGTTATCGTGCGCCATGTCCGCGCCATGTTTCCCTGGCCGGGCGCGACCACCAGGGCGGGCGGCAACCCGCTCAAGATACTCCAGGCAAAACGGGCCGAGTTCACCGGGCTCGGGAGTGTCGCGGCGGGGACCGTGGGACAACAGGGTAATGAGGCACTGGTGACGGCCCGAGAAGGCGCCGTGCATCTGGTGCGCGTCCAGCCCGCTGGGCGGAAGCCGATGAGTGGAGCGGAGTGGCTTCGTGGATTCCCCACTATGCGGGGCACGATCCTCGGTGACGAATCATGAGCGACGACCCGAATGGTCCGACGCGGCCGAGCGCGATCGATGAGCGGCTCTATGACGAGCGGATGCGATTTTTCCGGCCGGGACGCTTGATCGCCGGACTAGTTATGATCGCCGTCGCCGTCATCTGGCTGGTCGTGCAGAATGCGCTCGGCCTGGAGCCGAAGCAGAGCCCGCCAGGTGCGATCGGTACCCCCACCCCCGCCATTCCCCGGCTCGGCGCCACGCAACACTTTACGGGGGGAACGGCCAATGCCTTGGTTCTAGGGCGAACCAACCACCTGGACGGTCGAACCGCCCCATCGGGATCATCTTTTCTAGTGGTCGCAGTCCAGGTGACCAATCACCGAACCTCGCCGTTGCGGGTCAGCGCGGGCGATGTCACCTTATACGCTCAGGGGCGCAAACTTGGCGCGGGGGTCATCGCGACCGGGCACGGCGCGGTGTTCACGCCGAAGGGCATCCCACCCGGCAAGGCGGCAGACGGAGATCTCGAGTTTACGGTGCGCAATAGCGCGGAGTCCCTTGTGTTGGCATATCTACCCCGCGTGCCAAACGCCGTCCCGCTCAAATGGTCCGTCCCGGCGTCCTAATAGGAACTTTCCCGAGGGGAGATGCCGCGGCCTTCGGGCCGTACCCCTCCGGCCGAATAGGAACCATCCCGAGGGGAGACGCCGCTGCCTTCAGGCCGGACCCCTCCGGTCCGAAAGTAGGCTCCTGAAATCCCGGCACTCATGCCGGGATTTCAGGAAACAAACCCCCTATCGGTGCCCGAAACGGATCATGATAATACTGAACTCGTAGAGCACGACGAGCAGCGCGCCCACGATGAGCGGCGTGACCGGGTCGGCGCCCGGTGTAATGATCATGCCCGCGAACAGCGCCGCGAAGATGGCAATCTTCCGCTTGCGCCGCAACAGGTTCGACGACACGATATTGACGAGCGCCAGCATCATCAAGACGATAGGCAACTCGAACACGGCGCCGAACAGCAGCAGGATAATTGAGAACTGGGTGAGTAAGGAGTTCGCGTCCGGCAAGTACTTCACATGATCGCCGCCGATGCCGACCAGGAACCCAAAGTAGCGGGGAAAGACGAAGTAGCCGATGGTCGCCCCGATCAGGAACAGAATGAGACCAAGGCCGACGAAAGGCACCACCGAGCGCCTGGTGTCAATTTCAAACGCCGGCGCGATATACATCCAGAACTCGTAGAGCCAAACGGGAAGGCTGATCAAGGCCGCGGGAACCAGGGCCAGCTTGATCCGCAGCACGAGACTCCCCGTGACCGTGGTTACCACCAGGTTGTCGCCCAGGGCGAGATTATGCACCTTCTTGAGCGGGTCCAGCAAAAGCCCGATCATGAAGTCATAAAAAAAGAGACTCACCAAGGTGGCGACCACGGCAATAATCACACAGACGAAGAGGCGCTTACGCAACTCCTCGAGGTGTTCGATCACCGTCATATTCTTCGGATCCGGGTCCCCAAGGGCCAGGAACCGTCGTCCCCACATCACCGCCAAAAGCCCTCAACTCCTTATGCCGACCCATTCGGCGTAGGCACGAAAATGGGTGTACGCCAAAGAGGGGCGCACACCCATTGCTGATTCAGAATCGCGGAACCGAGTACGAGCTACCCCACCGAAACATGGTCGGGCCGGCTTGCGTCGGTATCCGCCGTCTGACCCGGCTGCGCCGTGGGGGGAGCCCACTGCTGGGCAGGCTGCTGAATGGAGGGCGCGGGGGCGGGCGGAGTAATCATCGCCTGGTGGTGATCGTTTCCGGTGGTGGCATCACGGAACTCGCGGATTCCCCGACCGACCGCCGAGCCGATTTCAGGCAACTTCCCAGGCCCGAACACCAGCAAGACGATAATCAGCAGAATGATGATTTCAGGGGCGTGACCGATACCGAACATCGCTGGACTCCTTTGGGTGCAAACTCGTCCCCTGCATGATACTCCCCTCGATCTCTCTTGTCCATGCGGGCGCCGCGTCAGATCGATGAACCGAAAAAGGTCAGGAGGCGCGCGGAGCCGGCCAAGCCCTCGTGTGGCATTTTCCACATCTGGAGCCCTCCCGGCCCGCGCCTGCAGCCTACGGAGACGCCGGCTGGATGCCAAGTCACCTTCCGCATCCAGCCGGCGTCTCACAAGATCGCCGCGCTACTGTGACAGCGACATTACCTGAATGGGAACCGTAGCCTGATTGGCCGTACCATTGCCGAGCTGCCCGAACTGGTTGTTGCCCCAGTCCCATACGACGCCGGCAGACGTGGCCGCCACACTGTGATACGCTCCGGCAGCGATCACGGCTGCGTTGCCAAGGCTGCTTACCTGCACTGGGACAAAGGAGTCGTTGGTGCTGCCGATGCCCAATTGGCCGTAGTTGTTGTAGCCCCAGGCCCAGACCGCACCGCTGCTCGTTATCGCCAACTGTGTGCGTCGCCCCCGGCAAGAGACTGCACGTTGGTCAGGTTAGCGACCTGGACCGGGATCGAGGAATCGTTCTTCGTGCCGTTGCCCAGCTGACCATGAACGTTATAGCCCCAGGTCCAGGCGGTGCCGGCCGACTTCGCGGCCAGACTGAAGTATCCCCCGGCGGCGATGGTAGTGACACCGGTCAGGTTGCTCACTTGCACGGGCGTCGACGCGTTCCTGGTGCTGTTATTGCCCAGCTGTCCGTTGTGGTTGTAGCCCCAGGCCCACACGGTGCCGTCCGCCTTGAGGGCAAGGCTGTGGTCACAGCCGGCGGCGATGGCGGTGATGCCCGTGAGATTGCTGACCGGAACCGGAGTCAAGGCGCTGGTCGTCGTCCCATTCCCAAGTTGACCATAGCTGTTGCCGCCCCAGGCCCAGACCGTACCGTCCGACTTGAGCGCCAAGCTATGGTCGCAGCCGGCGCCGATTGCGGTGATACCGGTCAGACTGCCGGCTTGCACCGCTGTCAAGGCAGTCGTCTTCGTTCCGTTGCCCAATTGCCCGGAGCCGTTATAGCCCCATCCCCAGACCGTGCCACCCGACTTCAGGGCCTCACTGCGGTATCCGTTGGCAGCCACCGCCGTGACATTACCAAGGTTGCTGACCTGGACCGGTGTCGAGGCATTGGTCGTGGTGCCGTTGCCAAGCTCACCCAGATCGTTGCGACCCCAGGCCCACATGGTTCCACTCTTTATAGCCAGGCTATGGAACCAGCCCGCTGCCACCGCTCCTTTACCTACCGTGAAGGTGGGCACCGGCGTTTGGGTTGCGGTAGCGGTGCTCGTCGCGGTGGACGTCGGTGTCGAGGTGCTGGTAGGTGATGGCGTTGAGGTCGGCCGAGCGAGCACCGTGACTACGGGGCTGACCGTCACCACGGATCCCTGCCCAAACGGGCCATTCAGCGTGAAGGTGGTGCCCGACGTTGTGTCCAGCACAACCAACCGCGGCGCCCCACCTGACCCAGCAAGGGTAACGTTAACTGTTATCGGGTCGCCCGCCTGCACGCCGGTGCCCGTGGCTGAGTCCACCACGCCGGTAATGGTCGCGGTTGCCGTCCCCAATCCAGGTCGTGAGCAGGTCACGGTTTGCGCGGGCACCGCAGCCATGTTGAAGCTTGCGCCGCCCGAGATGCTGAAATCGAGAGTGGCGAAAGGGGTAATCCGCGGCGTCGTGCCGGCAAGAAGCGCAACCTGCGTGCCGTTGCTGCTCACCTGCGCCGTTACCTGACAGCTTGGCGCCGGTTGGGGCTGCGGCAGCAGCGAGGCGATGAAGGCGTCATTGCCGCCATTTGCCGCCGTCTGATAGGCGCCTGTAGTTGCGGTCACACCGCCGGTAGCGCTGCCGACCACAGCCACGTAGCCATTCGCGGCGTTCAGGACGAGCCCATTGGCCGCGTCTAGGCCCGCGCTGTCCAAGTATGACACGTAGGCAAGCTGGCTTGCCGTGGACAATGTCGCGTCCGGCAGCAGTTCAGCGACGAATGCGCCCGAGACCCCTCCGCTCAGCCCGCTCACCGCGCTTGCCGTGGTGGGCAGACCACCGTCTGCCAGGCCACCCAGATAGATGACACCCGTGGTGTCGACCGCTACAGCCAGGGCGCGCACCTGCTCGCCCGCGGCAGGTACGCCAAGCAGCGTGCTGTAAAGCAGACCCGCGGTTCCCACCGTTGCGGGCTGTACCTCGCTCACGAACGCCTCGAGGCTTCCGGCTCCAAACTCGGTCTGATAGGCGCCGAGCGTGGTTGGAAACGCAGCGGTCGTACCGTCCGGCGCACCGGAGTCGGTGTAGCCCGCGACGATCAGGGAGCCGTTGGGTGCAAGCGCGATACTGGTCGCTGAGTCAAGCCCACCGCCGCCCAGGTAGGTGGCATACTGCACGTTTGCCGCACTTCCACCGGTCGCCGTGGGGTCCAGACGAGCGATAAAGGCATTGACGCCGCCGCCGAGACCGCTTTGAGTCGCGCCGGAGGTAGCGATGCCCGTGGCGGACGAGGTATTGCCGGCGATGTCGAGCAGCCCAGAGGGCTCGACGGCCAGGGCCGTGGTCTCGTCATCGCCTTCGCCGCCAAAATACGTCGAGAAGGTAAGCTGTGCCGTCCCTGCCAGGCTCGGCTGCGGCGTGCCGACGAAGGCGTCGTCCGGCCCGTTGAGCGTGCTGCCGTTCGTTACGGGGAAGTCTGGCACGGCGGTCTGGCCGGCCACGGCGATCAGGCCGTTGGCGCCCAGCGCCAGGGCGTTGATGCGTGTGTCTCCGCTGCCGCCCAGGTAGGTGGCGTAGGAGAGGCTCGTCCCCTGAGCATTAAGCACCGCGGCGAATCCTTCGCTGGTTCCCGAGTTGGGCATAGGGTCGGTGGGCTGGAAGGCGTTGGACGTGGCAGGAAAGCCCTCACCGGTTGTGCTGCCGGTAACGTATGCCTGGCCCAGACCATCGACGGCGATAGCCGTAGCCTGGGTGCCGGCGCCCGCATCCCAGGACGCACCAAGGAACGTGGCGTAGACAAGATCCGCCGCGCCCTGCCCGTTCGGCGCGATCTTTGCTACATACGCGGTTGTAGGCGCTTACGGTAGAGATCCTGCGGCGGGGAAGTTGTCGGTGAGGTTGCCGTTGGGGTCGGGGACGGCAGTGGTGTAGCCGGCTAGGTACAGCGCTCCCGAGGAGTCGCGCGCCACGGCGAGACCCGCGTCCTCGTTGCCGCCACCCGCATAGCTCGCGTAGGTGAGGCTGGGATCTATAACCAGGGACAGGTGATGGTCGTAGGGTCCGAGCACCAGACGCAAGACGCGAGGTGCCGCCAAGGTGAA
>JAICHN010000180.1 GCA_025924845.1 Chloroflexota bacterium
CCGGCCCGTGGTGAGCAGAACTTTCGGCTGAAAGTACGCGAGCAGCTCGTCATCGCGGACGGCCTTCCTGAGGTCGTGTACCAACTCCAATCGGCGCACGGTATGTCGATCTTGAGTTGCGTCGTACACCGTCACGCCGAGGTGCCTGCGCTTGGCCACATACATGGCCACGTCCGCGTGTTGCAGCAGGGTGTGCGCGTCTTCGCCGTGTTCCGGAAAGACGGCAACGCCGATACTGGCCGCCAGGTCAAGTTGATGTTGGTGGACCGAAAAGTGCCCTTCGAACTCCTTCAGAACCAGTCTAGCCAGTTCCCGAGCCGTTTCGGGATCGGCGGCCGGAAGAATGATGCCGAATTCGTCGCCCCCCAGGCGAGCGATCGTCTCGGTTGCCCCAAGTGCTGCTTGTAGGCGCGTCGCCACCTGACGCAACACCAAGTCACCAATCTGATGGCCAAGCGTATCATTCACCTCGTTAAACCGATCCAGGTCCAGGAGCAGGAGGCTGACCGGCTGCCCCGTGCGCGCGGCGCTTTGTAGAGCGGACTCCAACTGTTCGTTGAGCAGCAGCCGATTTGGCAGCCCGGTTAGGCTGTCGTGGACCGCTTGATGGCGGAGGGCCGCCTCCATCTCGACGCGGGCCGTGATATCCATGGAAATGCTGCTCATCCCCACCAGGGTGCCCTGTTCATCCAGAATCGGGGAATCGGTGACCAGGACGGGGAACGTAGTTCCGTCGCGCCGCCGCACCATGCACTCACCGGACCACCCGCGACCGCGCCGCAAGGAGCCGTCCGCCTCCCCTATCGGCCAGAGATTGGCCAGATCGGCGGCCAATTGCGCTCGGGACGTACCCACCACCTCGGCCGCTGACCAACCGTAGAGGGTTTCGGCGAAGCGGTTCCAATAGCGAATGGTGCCGTTCAGGTCGGTCGCGATGACTGCCTGATTGACCGCATCAAGCAGATCAGCCTGATAGCGCAACTCGCCCTCGGCCCGGCGCTGCCGCGCGCGTAAGGCGCGTTCATCAAGAGCGCGTCGCACGGCGTCACCCAGTCTGCTCAGGCGATCCTTGAGCAAATAGTCCGATGCGCCGTCCTTGATATAGTCGACCGCTTCGTCGTCTAAAATCGTGCCCGTGACCACAATGACGGGCAGATCATGCTGGAGATTCCGAATCAGGCTCAGGGCCGCCCGCGCCCCAAAGGACGGCATGCCGTGATCCGCGATCACGATATCCCACTCCGCGCGAGCCAGGGCGTCCAGCATGCCCTGCGCCGTGTCAACCCGCTCGTACACCAGATCGAACCCTTGCCTACGAACCGTGGTCGTAACCAGGGCGGCATCACTCAGCGAATCTTCAATCAAGAGGAGGCGCAGTCGGGGCAGAGCCACGCTTAGGGCCTCGGCGTCTGATTCAACACTAACCAATACAACCCTAGATGATCGATTGCCTCGGCAAAGCGACTAAAATCCACCGGCTTACGCACGTAGCTGTTGACGCCCAGGCGATAACTCTCGACCAGGTCACGCTGCTCGTCGGACGAGGTCAAAATTACCACCGGTAAATAGCGGGTGCGTTCATCCGCCCTCACTGCCTGGAGCACCTGCAAGCCGTCAACCTTGGGCAGTTTCAGGTCCAACAGCATGACCTGAGGCAGTTCACGCGCGTCGCGCCCTTCATGGGCGCCGCCGGCGAACAGATAATCCAGCGCCTCCACCCCGTCATGGGCCACGATTACCTCGTTGGCAATACGGCTCTTCTTAAAAGCGCGCAACGCCAGCAACTCATCGCGCGGATTATCTTCAACCAACAAAATTACCGGGCGCTCGGATCCAGCCATCACTCTCTCCCTTGCCCCTGACCAACCGTAAAGTAAATGGTAGCACCCTGGCCCACCACCCCCTCCGCCCACACCTGCCCGCCATGGCGATGGATGATGCGCTGGACTGTCGCCAGGCCGATACCAGTGCCCTCAAACTCTCGGGCCGAATGGAGGCGCTGAAAGGCCCCGAAGAGTTTGTGGGCATAGGTCATATCGAAGCCCGCGCCATTGTCACGTACAAAGCATACCGTGCGCCCATCGCGCTCCATCGTTCCGACCTCGATGCGCGCCTCCGGCACGCCACGCGTGAACTTCCACGCATTACCGATCAAGTTTTGCAAAACAATGCGGAGCAAACGTTCGTTTCCTCGAGCGATCCAGTGCTCGGGAATGGCGAGGGTCACCAGGCGATCCGGGTTAGCCTCCCGCATCTCCTCCCCGACCGAGCGCGCCAGTGCTGCCATATCCGCTTCGTCGTACGTTATTTCGGTACGAGCAACCCGCGATAGGTGCAGTAGATCATCAATCAGCCTGCCCATGTCATTCGCGGATCCTACCACATGTAGAAGATATTGTTTTCCATCAGCGTCGAGCGTCTCGCCGTAGTCCTCTAGAAGGGCTTGGCTAAACCCCGCGATGCTCCGCAGCGGCGCCCGAAGATCGTGCGACACGGAGTAAGAGAAGCTCTCCAGCTCCCGATTGGCCAGGCCCAGTGACTGGTTAGCCTGGTCAAGCGACCTGAACAGCCTGGCATTCTCCATGGCGGCTCCGACCAGCGGCGCCAGCGCCAGAATCGGTCCCAGTCGCTCCTCGCTGTACGCGGCTGTCTGCATACTGGATAGATTCAATGTCCCAACATCACGTCCATTGGCGCGCAACGGGACAACGGCGAGCGAGCGAATACCCTCTGCCATGCAGATCTGAAGGTCCTCGCGCAACTGGTCCGGGGGCAAGGATGTCAAATCGTGAAGAAGCAGGCAGCGTTGAGTAGGTTGGACCAAGCTGCTCGATACCGCAGGGTAAGGAAGGGTTGCCCCCGCGCCGAGGCGCTCGCTCGCCAGCCCTTCGGCATAAAGCACTGTCATCATCTCCTCGGTGGCGTCAACGGCCCACAGGCTCAAACGATCAAAGGGTGCAAGGTCACGAGTGCCGGCCGAGAATGCCGCCCAAACCGTATCCAGATGCAGGGTCGAGCCAAGCAGTTCGGCCAGGGTACGCTGCACATGCAATTGCCGACGCATCCAATCCATTTGTCGGCCGAGCCGCGTGAACTCAGTCGCGCCCGAAATGGTAATCGGTCGGCCCAGATCGCCCTGGCCAATCACCATGGCGGCATGGGCCAATCGGCCAAGCGCTCCCATGATGCCGCGCATGGTCAGCCAGGCCACCAGGGAAACAAGACCAAGCATTCCAAGCAGCACGATAAAATTTACGCCGCCGGTTTGATCTACCGTCTTGAGGCTGACTCGCAGGTCCGCTGCCCGCTCCGTCGCCAGGTAGTTGGACAATCGGCGCGCGGACTGGTCGAGCCGGTCAAACAGGGTGTTCTCGTGCAACACATCGGCGGCCAACCTCGGCGACCCCAGGTCCGGCAGCCCGGACTGTTGGAGGTAGGGCGTCGCCCATGCCTGCCAGGCTCGCGCATCCGAGCGCATCGCGCCGAGCAAGGCGCGGCCCGGTGCATCGAGCGCCATGAGGTGGCTTGCGCGTTGCTGAAGGGCGGGCAGCGCGCGCACCGCGTCGGCGTAGCGCCGCCTGAACATAGGATTGCCGGTGAGTAAGTAGCCGCGGAGGCCGGCCTCCGCCTCATGTTGCAAGTTCTCGATCCGTGAAACGGCGCCCGCGACGGCATCAAGCGTGTTGACCGAGTGCGTATAGTGAGCTCGCAGGACCTGTATGCCGGCAAATGCCGCAGTCATGCCGAACAACAACCCCAGCACCAGCACTATATAGCCGGCAAGCAGCCTGCCGCGGACGCCACGAAAAATCCCCCGCCAACCAGAGGACACGTCAGGTACCCAGTCTATGCCCACACACCCGCCCACCTGAGCACGCACCTCTTGTAGGCTTTTAGTAGAGCATACAAGCAGGCAGACGTCCATCCCCTAAATGTGGATGAACGTATGAAAAGGTCAGAAAGAGATATGCATTCTCTCAAAAAGGCCATCGGAAGAGTATAATCCTGTGACGAGTGTGGTTCGCGAGCTGGTGAACAGCGTAGCTCTATTGCATTTTGCACCGCGCGGGAGGGCAGGCGATGATGAGCGTGGACGAGCAAGCGCCGGTTATCGGCGCCGCGCCGGCATTGGCGGGAGGCGGGGAGATGGGCGCGCTGATGCGCGACATGGACTGGACCGCTACACCGCTCGGCCCTGTCGAGAACTGGCCGCAAAGCCTGCGCACTGCTCTGAGTATCTGCCTGGACTCGCGGTTCCCCATCCTGATCTGGTGGGGTCCTGAGTTGGTAATGCTCTATAACGATGCCTACCGCCCTATGCTTGGCGCCACCAAGCATCCCCACGCCCTGGGCAGCCGAGGTGAAGATTGCTGGCCCGAGATCTGGGATCTGATTGGTCCCATGCTCAGGGGCGTGGTGGCCAACGGCGAGGCCACCTGGTCGGACGACCAAATGCTGCCGCTCGATCGCAACGGTTACATCGAGGAGTGCTATTTCACCTTCTCCTATAGTCCGATTCGCGATGAGACCGGCGGTATTGGCGGCGTGTTTACCGCCGTAACCGAGACTACGGCACGGGTGCTGGGGGAACGCCGCATGAGAACACTGCGCGACCTGGCGACCCGCACCGCGCGGGCCAGGACGGCCGAGGACGCCTGCGCCTACGCTGCTGAGGCCCTGTCCGATAATCGCCCCGATATACCCTTCGCCCTGCTCTATCTGCTTGACCCCGACGGCCGGAGCGCTCACCTGGCGGGCGCGAGCGGGTTGGCAGGTGACGCTCCTGTCACTCTATCCCGGATCGATCTCACCATGGAGGATAGCCCCCTGGCGCGCGTGGCGAGGGCCAATACCACTGAGGTTGTGACGAACCTAGACCTCCATTTCGGCGAGCTACGCATCGCCGCCGAGAATTCGCCGCGCGCCGCGCTGGTGATGCCCGCGACGCAAGTGGGACAAGACCACGCGGCCGCCATCCTCGTCGCCGGCATCAGCTCACATCGCGCGCTTGACGATGACTACCGCGGCTTCTTTGCGTTGGTTGCGGGGCAGATCGCTTCCGCCATCGCCGATGGCCGAGCCCATGAGGAAGAGCGCCGGCGGGCCGAGGCGCTGGCGGAGTTGGACCGCGCCAAGACTACCTTCTTCAGCAATGTCAGCCATGAGTTGCGCACCCCGCTCACGCTTGCGCTCGGGCCCGTGGAGGAGGTGCTGGCCGGGGCGGGTGACGCCTTGAGAACGGCCGACCGTGAACGGTTGGAAATTGCTCATCGCAATCACATGCGCCTGCTTAAGTTGGTCAACACGCTGCTCGATTTCGCGCGCATCGAGGCGGGCCGTGCCCAGGCCGCCTACGCGCCTACCGACCTCGCCGCTCTCACCGTTGACCTCGCCGGCGTATTCCGCTCCGCCGTGGAGCAGGCCGGCCTGCGCCTGATCGTGGATTGCCCGCCCCTGGCGGCCCCGATATACGTGGATCGCGAAATGTGGGAAAAGATCGTCCTCAATCTGCTTTCTAATGCGCTCAAATATACGTTCGCGGGCGAAATCACGGTGACGCTGCGCGCGGTGAGGGGCGGCGTCTGGCTGGAGGTGCGCGACACCGGCACGGGCATTCCAGCCAATGAACTGCCGCACCTGTTCGAGCGGTTTCACAGGGTCAGAGGCGCTCAAGCCCGCACGCACGAAGGCACGGGCATCGGCCTGGCGCTGACCCGAGAGCTGGTACGGCTCCACGGCGGCACGATTGGGGCGGCGAGCAGCCCGGGCGTCGGAAGCACGTTCACCATCACCATTCCCTCCGGCACGGAGCACCTGCCGCCTGACCAGCTCTGTCCAGCCCCCGCGGCGGCAGCCGGCCACGCGGCCCTGCCTTACGTCGAGGAGGCGCTGCGTTGGCTGCCGGAGCCGGCCATTACCGGACGCGGCGAGCCGCGCCTCGTCCCAGAGTTTGCTGATGGCGGGCGCGTGCTGCTGGCCGACGACAACGCCGATATGCGGGCCTACGTAAGTCGCCTACTTGGTGCCCGCTACAATGTGGAAGAGGTGGCCGACGGCACGGCCGCGCTTGACTCGGCGCTCGAACGCCCCCCGGATCTCCTGGTGACTGATGTGATGATGCCGGGCTTGGACGGCATCGCCCTGCTCCACGCGCTGCGCGCCGACCCGCGCACCGCGACACTTCCCGTGATTCTGCTCTCGGCACGAGCCGGTGAAGAGGCGCGGGTAGAGGGACTGGAGGCGGGCGCGAACGAATACCTCGTCAAGCCGTTCAGTGCCCGCGAGCTGGTGGCGAGTGTGGGCGCCCAGATCGCACAGGCACGAGCCGGCGCACTGGCCGCGCGCCTGTACGAAATCGAGCAACGAGCGCGCATGGAAGCGGAGGCAAGCCAAGCGCGTCTG
The DNA here is from genome assembly GCA_025924845.1 of Chloroflexota bacterium. Next base: position 6,403 of record JAICHN010000180.1, read on the forward strand.
AGTGAAATCTTCCGCGTTGCTCCCGTGATGATCGCCGTCTTGCAGGGACCGGAGCACGTGTTCACGGTCGCCAACGATCTGTACCTGCAGGCCGTTGGGCGTTCGGTCGCCGCGTTGCTGGGGCGCTCCATACGGGACGCCTTGCCCGAACTGGAGGGCCAGGGCTTCTTCGAAATGCTCGATGAGGTCTTCCGTACCAGGACGCCGCTCGTTGGCGCCGAAGCCCTGGTGCGCTTGCATCGCGAGGGGCGCCTCGACGAGACATATTTCACCTTCACCTATCAGCCGCTGTGCGATGCGGCGGGCGCCATTGAGGGAATCCTGGTAGTCGCGGTCGATATAACCGTGCAGGTCCAGGCACGAAGGCAGGCCGAGGAGCTGGCCCAGGAGTTGAAAGCGGAGCACGACCGCGTCCGCCGGGTCGTGGAGTTGCTGCCGGAGGCGGTGATGGTGATCGATACCGCGCTCAATGTTCAGGTCAGCAACCCCGCGGCGTGGCGCCTGCTGGGTATTGAGACTGGGGCGCGGACTTCTCTAACCGAGGGCGAGACATTTGGCGCACGTCGCCTTGACGCCACGCCCTATACGGCCGCCGAGCTACCGCTGGTGCGGGCGGCGCTGCTCGGGGAGGAAGTGCGCGGCGAGCAGATGCTCATACGCCATGCCGTCGATGGGCGAGACGTGCCGATTCTAGTCAACGCCGCGCCGCTGTATGACGCTTCAGGCGCCGTTATAGGCGGCGTGACTGTGTTTCAGGACATCACTACGCTGCATGAGCTGGATCGGATGCGCGAGGAATTCCTCTTCTCGGCGGCGCATGATTTGAAGACTCCATTAACGGGCATCCGCGGCAATGCCCAATTGGCGCAGCGCAGGTTGGCGCGACTGGGCAACGGCGCCATGACGCCGATACGCGATCATCTCGTCAGCATCGAGGCAGGCGCCAACGACATGCTGGCCCTGATCAACGAACTGGTCGACGTGGCCCGCCGGCAGGCGGGCGCCGGGATCGAACTGCGCCGTGAGCCAATGGACCTGGTGGCCCTCGTAACACGATGCATCGAGGCCCAAGGCAACGCGGGCGGCCATCGGTTTTGCCTGGAGGCAACCGCATCGCCGATTTTCGTGTCCATCGATGCCGCCCGCATCGCTCGCGTGCTCGGGAATCTCTTCTCGAACGCAGTCAAGTACAGCCCGGGCGGGGGGACCGTCACCGTGGCCATCACAGCCGAAGCCGGCGCGGGCGGCCCGCACGTCCTCATTTCCGTCACGGACCAGGGCTTGGGCATCCCTGAAGCGGATCTGCCGCACATCTTCGCCCGCTTCGTCCGCGCCGGCAATGTAGTGGGGCAGATTCCGGGCACCGGCATTGGGCTGGCCGGCGCGCGCGCCATTGTTGAGCAGCACGGCGGCACCATCACCGCGGCAAGCAAGGAGGGCCACGGCGCGACCTTCACGGTGAGGCTGCCTACCGCGGCCGTCGTGGACGTAATCCCCTGATCCCAATACCTCGGGAATCCGTAGGGGCATCCCCTTGTGGGTGCCCTGAACTATGAACGGCAACGGGGACGGGATATGGACCAAGTAGGGGCACCCCCTGTGGGTGCCCCTACAAGCGGTAGGAAACGCCGCGCTAGAGTGGAATCAAGCCAAGCTCGCGGCCGCGGCCGACCGCTTCGGTGCGCGTGGTCACGCCGAGCTTACCAAATATGCTGGCCAGGTGGGTTTTGATCGTGCTCTCACTCAGTTTCAACTGGAAGGCTATTTCCTTATTGCGCAGCCCACCAGCCAGAGCCCGCAGCACCTCGATCTCGCGCTCGGTCAGTGCCTCGACCATGTCGCCCTGTCGCGCCAGAGCGCCAAACCGCTCGACCAGTTTGTGAGCCACGACCGGCTGCAACAGCGACTCGTTCCGCGCCACCGCGTGTACCGCATCCATCAATTCCTCGGCGGTAGCGTCCTTCAACACATAGCCTTTGGCGCCGGCCTTAATCGCCTCATAGATATAGTCATCGTCGTCAAAAGTCGTCACGACCAAGCAGCGAATATCGGGAAAGTGCGCCCGAGCGCGCGCAATCACCTCGGTGCCGGGAATATCCGGTAATTGCAAATCGCACAGCACCACGTCCGGTTTGAGTTCCGCGATCACCCTGAGTCCCTCGGCGCCGGTGCTTACCGCTTCCAGCACACGAAAATCCGGCTGTTCACGTAACATACGTGAGAGGCCGTCACGAACCATGGCATGATCGTCGATCAGTACAATACGGATCGGCTCACCGGCCGCCGGTTTCGCGCGAGGCTCGATGACGGGCTGGACCGGAACGACACGCTCTTTGGGGAGGGGCGGCGCCGGATCGAACGGCAGTTCCACCTGGACGCGCGTGCCCTGGCCCGCCGCGCTCTCGATACGCATGTTTCCCCCAACCTGGCGCGCCCGTTCAGCCACGCTTGACAGACCCAGTCTGCCCACCGAGAGATTCAGCGTCTCCGGATCGAAACCCTTCCCATCATCCTCCACCTGGAGCGACAAACCATGCAAGCCATAGTTCAGGAGGACGCGTACCTGCGACGCCCCGCTGTGGCGCATCACATTGTCCAGAGTCACAAGCATGAGACGCTGCACCACGGCTCCGATCTCCGAGGCGATCATACGATCCTCGCCGACCACGTCCACCTGGGGATGAAGATTGGCCCGCCGCTCGAAGCGTCCGGCCTCTTCCGCGACCACTACCCGAGGTCTGCGGAGATCAACGGACGTCGGACGAAGATTCCATACCAGCCGCCGCGTTTCCGCCGCCGCCGACCGTCCCATACCTCGAGCCTGCTCCAGCCGATCATGGAGCGGAGAATCGGCCGGGACAGCGGTCGCCAGTGAGTCCAGTTGCATGACCAGCCCCGTAATGGTCTGAGCCAGAACGCCATGAATTTCGCGCGCCAGGCGATCCCGCTCGTCTCGAACGGCGCTGTTACGGGTATCGGTCAGAACCTGCTCACGCTGTAGGGCGGCACCGAGCATGGAGGCAAATCTACCGACCAGCGCCACCTCGGCCTCAGTAAAAGCTCCCCGGCGCCGCCCGATTAGCACCAGGCCCGCCGCGGGGTCCACCTTGCCCGCGACCGGCACGGCCAGGCAAGCCTCAAAGCCCGCGGTACGAAGCGCCTTGCGCACCTCCGGACCCTCGCCTGGGTCATGGCCATTCAACAGCCAGGGCGCGTCTGTTTGCGCGAGAAGGGCGGCAATGGAGTCGGCAACGCCTGCCGGCATGCCTTCACCGTCGGAAAATAGCGCCTCCAACGGCGGGTTGCCGTTCGGCATGA
>JAICHN010000181.1 GCA_025924845.1 Chloroflexota bacterium
CCCGCCCCCCTCCCCCCCCCACTACCCTCGACCCTTAACCGCCTTTGGCGGCCCGCCGGGCCGCGAGTTGAATGGCGCCACGCGCCTCAAGCGCCTTTTGCCATTGGGGACGGCACGGCTCCAGGGCGTCGGCTATTGCCTGCGCCACCGCCACATTCCGATACCACTTATGGTTGGCGGGAACGATATACCAGGGCGCATGTGTCGTGGAGCAGCGATTCAGCGCATCCTCGTAGACCTCAACGTACTGGTCATACAGTTCGTGCTCCGGCCAATCGGAGGCCGAGAGCTTCCACGCCTTGTCGCGATCCGCCTCTCGCGCTTCCAGGCGAGCCCGCTGCTCATCCTTGGAAATATAGAGAAAGAATTTTAGAATGATGGTTCCGTTCTCAGCCAACAATTGCTCGAACTGATTAATCCGTTCGTAGCGCTCTTCCCAAACATGCTTGGGAACCAACTTGTGAACACGAGTGACCAGCACATCCTCATAGTGCGAACGATTAAAGATGGCAATCATGCCGCGGGCGGGCGTCACCACATGTACGCGCCAGAGAAAATCATGCGCCGCCTCGGTGGGCGTGGGGGCTTTGAACGGCTCGACTCGGCAGCCGTTCGGATTGAAGGCGCCCATCACATGCCGGATCGTGCCGTCCTTCCCCGCCGTGTCCAGTCCTTGCAAGACAATGAGCACGCTGCCCGCACCCGCGGCGTACAGCATTTCCTGCAGTTCGGTCAGCTGATCGTTCAACTTCACGACCCGACCGGCCGCCTCGTCACGAGATACCTTTCCTGTATCGTCCGGGTCGATATCCTTCAGGCGCACCCGCTTTCCCGGCTCGACCCGATGTAGCAGCGCCATCTACTTCCTCCCTACCTATCGTCCTCCTTCGCGGGACAGTGCCCTTAAACGTAGAGCACTATGCACGGCTCCGCAAGCTTCGTTGGTGCGTTGCGTTTTGTCATCAATTCGTCATAGTAGAGTGGTAGGGTGAGATTAGGTGGTTGAGCGCCCGAGGGGAGGCAGGCACCGGCCGCTCCGCCGGAATCGGGCCAGGAAGGAGCGCATTGTGCATATACTGGTAGTAGAGGACGACCGTGCGCTTGCCGACTTGCTGCGCCGGGGCCTCACCCAGGAATACTATACGGTTGACGTGGCTCACGAGGGCCTGGGCGGCCTGGAGCGCGCCGAGAGCGGCGTCTATGATGCCATGGTGCTTGATGTCATGTTGCCCGGCATGGACGGGCTGCAGATCGCGCGCCGGCTCCGGGCCGAAGGAAATAACCTGCCGATTCTGATGCTTACGGCGCGCGACGCCCTGCATGATAAGCTGGGCGGCTTCAGTGCCGGGGCCGATGATTATCTCGCCAAGCCCTTTGCCTTCGAGGAGTTGCTGGCCCGCCTGCGCGCCTGTACGCGGCGCAGTTCGCCCCAACTCGAACAAGATCGGCTGACCGCGGGCGATCTGGTGCTGGACCGGCGTGCTCATGAGGTAACGCGGGCCGGACGAACCCTCGACCTCACTCCCAAGGAATTCGCCCTCCTCGAATACCTCATGCGCCATCCCGGCCAGGTGCTCAGCCGCACCCTCATTCTAGAGCGTGTCTGGGACTACAGCTTCGATTCGCTGGCTAACGTGGTTGACGCCACGATTCGCCGCCTCCGCAAGGTGGTCGACGAGGGATTCTCCTACCCCTTGATTCATACCGTGCGTGGGGTAGGCTATAAGCTGAAGGTGCCGGACGCGCGGGAAGGGAGCGATCATGTGGCGATTGGCGCCGGGGTCTCGGCGGCGCGCTGAGCCCGGATCGGCCACGCTGCGCCAGGTTGGGTGGCGCCTAGCGCTGCTCACGGTCGGCTTGCTTTGTTTGCTTCTGGTCGCTCTGGGCAGCGTAGTCTACGCCGTCACCAGGCAGAATCAACTCCAGGCCCTGGAGAGTACCCTGCGTCAGCGGGCCGATCACCCACCCAATTTTATTGGGCTGATGATTCGCGGCGGCCCGCAAAGCCCCCTCTACGTGCCGAGCCGAGGCGCTCCGGACCTCAACGGCGTCTTCTACACGGTGATTGATACCCAACTCGACGTCTTGGGCACGAGCGCGCCCCTCAATCCTCCCTTGGTCGATCTGGGCCAGGCCGAATCACTGCTCAAGGGCGCCAGCCCGCGCTTCAGCCAACAATCGCGCGACGGGCAGGATTATCTTACCTATACGGTTCCTATTTTGAGCGAGGACGACAGCCAGATCCTGGCTGTATTGCAGGCCAGCATCTCGGAGAGTCAATATGAGGCCGATCTGCACGCGCTACTCCGCGGCCTGGTGATTATGGGGGTGATCGGCCTGGTAGCGGCAGGCGGGATCAGTAGCGTTCTGGTGCGCCGTGCCCTGGCTCCGGTGCGCGTCGCCTGGGAGCGCCAGCGTGATTTCGTGGCCGATGCCGCGCATGAACTGCGTACGCCGCTCGCCATTGTCCGTACGGGCACCGAGCTTGCCCTGAGCAGCGGTTCCGCCCCTGATCAGGAGCAGGCATTGGAACAGGCGCTGGTGCAGACCACGCATCTGACCCGCCTGGTCGATTCGTTGTCGCTGTTGGCGCGCGCCGATAGCGGCATCTTCACCATGGAGCGGAATCAATTGGACCTGGCCGCGCTGGCCCGCGAGATCGTGGAGGGCATGGTTGTCCTGGCCGAGGAGCGGGATCAGCAACTCTCGTTGACCGCGCCGGAACCCGTGCCGGTACTGGGCGACTCCAGCCGCCTGCGTCAGGTACTGCTCATTCTACTAGACAACGCCCTGAAATTTACGCCGGCTGGTGGTACCATTGATGTCGTGGTGGGGCAGAGTAGCGGCAAGGCGCGGCTGATAGTGTCCGATAGCGGTCCCGGCATCGTCGCCGATCATTTGCCGCGCGTGTTCGACCGGTTTTACCGAGCCGATGCCTCGCGAACCGGTCAGGGCATGGGGCTTGGGCTGGCCATAGCCCGCACGTTCGTGGAGGCGCATGGGGGAAAGATCAGTGCGGCCAACGCGGCGGGCGGCGGGGCGATCTTTACCGTGGTCTTGCCGCTTGACGGCTAGGATTGCCTGTCATCGATTTGTCAGAAATCGATCATGGAGCGGTCATTGGCCCTGCTTATGCTAAGAATGTGCCGCCGCGGATGCGGCCTTCGCACCGTCCCTTCCGCGGCGACACAAACGCTTTTTACCGTAGCGATCCCGGATACTTCGAGCCGGATTTCATCCATCACAAGGAGGACGCAACCATGAAACGTTTAGCGGGTGTGGTCACAGCGGTAAGTCTGCTCGCGGCAGGCGCCGTGGCCGATCACACTCTCACCTCATCGGTCAATCCGTCGGCCCTTGCCGACACCACGCCCGCCGCTCGAGCTGCCGCCCCCGCCGCCTCGGCCGCCTCGGCCGCATCGGCCTACGATGCCCTGACCGAACATGCATTCGCGGTAGCCAGTAAATCGGTCGTCTATATCAACAATGTGGGAGTCGGGTCTGGGTCCGGCGTCATCTACAACTCGTCCGGCGACATCGTTACCAACGCGCACGTTGTGGCGAACGGCACCAAATACACAGTTACCCTGAAGACCGGCAAGGTCTACCCGGCAAGCGTGGTCGGGACCGATACATCGGACGACCTGGCGGTCATTCATATCAAGGCCACGGGCCTACCGGCCGCTCATTTTGCCGGTGCGAACGGCTTTAATGTAGCACAGACCGTACTGGCCATCGGTAATCCACTCGATCTTCAGCAGAGCGTCACTTCCGGGCTGATCAGCGCGGTCAACCGGACCGTACAGGAATCCAACGGCGCCTACCTGCCCGACGCCTTGCAGACATCGGCCCCGATCAATCCCGGTAACTCCGGCGGCGCCCTGGTCAATCTGGACGGTACGGTAGTGGGAATACCCACGCTCGAGGCCGTAGATCAGCAAAACAATAACGGCGGGGCCGCGCAGGGGATCGGCTTTGCCGTACCGAGCACGCGCGTCACCGATATCGCGCACCAGATCATCACCACCGGCCATGTGGCCCACACGGGCCGCTCCTATCTGGGCATCGACATCGGCAGCAGCACTCAGGGCAACGGTAACTTCGGCTTTGGCTTCGGCTCACAAGCTCCGGTTGCCGGCGCGCTGGTCACCAACGTGGCGAGCGGCAGCCCGGCCGAGCAGGCAGGGGTACAGCAGGGCGATGTCATCACGGCGGCCAACGGTCAACAGATCAGCAGTGGGGACGACCTCCTGGTGGCGCTGGCCCACAGCAAGCCCGGCTCGACCATGAAGCTGACGATCAACCGTAACGGCAGCACGGTAACCGCGAACGTGAAGCTCGGCGAATTGCCCGCCAACTAAGGCTGATTCGGTCTCTTCGAGATAGACCGAAATCGAGTACCCTTGCCAATGGCAAGGGTACTCGATTTTTCAGCGCCGATCGGCGCGAGAAAGGGTGGGTTAGGTCATGGGGACGATGACGAAACGTGAACGAGTGCGGGCCGCCTTGCGCGGCGACCGCTTGGACCGCCCACCTTTCGTCTTCTGGCACCATTTCCGCCCCCACGGATCGGCGCGAGCCCTGGCCGAGGCAACGCTCGACTTTTTCGGGCGCTTTGACCTCGATATCTACAAGATCATGCCGGATCTGCCCTATCCCTTCCCCAATGGGGGGATCAGTCAGCCGGACCACTGGCACCTCCTGGCGCCGCTGGCCGTCACGGCCGGAAATTTTGGTCGTCAGATCGAAACGGTGCGGCTGGTACGGGCCGGAGTCGGGCCCGACGTACCGGTGATGACTACCATGTTCTCGCCCCTCACCCTGCTTATGGAGTTCGCGCGCGCCGAACGGGTGCGCGAGACGATGAGCGAAAGTTCCGCCACTCTTCACGGCGCGCTCGCTATCGTGACGGACAATCTGGCACGGTTGGCGGCGGCGCTAATCGAGGCCGGCGCCGACGGCATCTTTTTCTCGGTACAGGGGACGGGCGACGGACACTTCACCGCCGCGCAATTCGCCGAATACGGGCGCCCCTATGACATGGCTGTCCTGAACGCCGCGATGAAGGGCTGGTTGAACGTCCTTCATGCTCACGCTACGCACGATCTGTTGCTCGATAGCGTGCTGGATTATCCGGTTCCGGTGATAAGCTGGAGCGATAGACTTACCGGCACCTCACTCAGCCGCATGCGCGAGGCGGCGCCTTCACTCACCCTGATGGGCGGGATCAACGAACAGGGCGTGATCGCGACCGGTCCGGCCCCGGCTATCGAAGCGGAAATTGCCGATGCTCTGGCCCAAACCGATCAGGGCCACCGGCTGATCCTGGCCCCTGGTTGTTCGGTGAGCGACGACAACGCGGAAGAATGGCTGCATGCGGCCAGGGCGGCCGTGCCGTCATGAAGCGCTGAGTCGTGAGGGATACACAGCCGGTACCGACTCTATCCCCGCTCATGAGGGGCGGCCTATAGGGACCGATTCCCCCGAGCGCGCTGATTCATAGACGGCGTCGATTATCTCCAGGATCCGGAGGCCGTCCCGTAGGGGCACGGGCGATGGGGAGCCCGTGCGAATTGCCGAAAGGAAGGCACGCAGTTCCTCCCAATGGCCATCGATCTCGGGAAGCCGAGGTGTGATATCCACCTGCTCCCCATCCTGAGTCGTGAAGATCGACAATGGATTGCGGTCGTCATTGCTCAGGCGAGCGCCTCCCAATGTGCCCAGCAATTCGAGGCAGATATCCGAGTCGTCGTGGATAAATGAGGCCCAACTTGTCTCCACCTGCACCGTAGCCCCATTGGCGAGCGTGATCATACCAGCCGCGAAGTCCTCGACGTCGAATAGATCCGAGCGCGCCGAGCCGAAGTGGGCATCGGTAACGCCGAACGCCGCGATCGCTTGAGGATAGCCCAGCATGTGTAATGCCAGGTCCAGCATATGTACGCCGATATCGATTAGCGGGCCTCCACCCGCTGCCGCCCTGCTGGTGAACCAACTCCCCTGAGGCGGCAGGCCCTCGCGGCGGAGCCAGCGTGCCCTCGCGTAGTAGAGGGTGCCGAGGCGGCCTGCCTCAATCGCCCGGTGGAGTGCCTGTGCTGGAGGGTTGAAGCGCTGGTTGAAGCCGAGCATCGCCACCCTGTTCGACTGCTCCGCCGCTCGCACGATCGCCGCTCCATCTTCCATATTGTGAGCGAGCGGCTTCTCCAGCAGCACGTGTTTGCCGGCAGCGAGCGCCGCCAGGGCCACGCCTCGGTGCAGGGCGTTCGGCACGGTGATGATCACGGCGTCGACATCGGGCGTCTCAAGGAGGTCGTGGTACCCGGCGTAGGCATAAGGTACGGCGCTCTCAGCGATAAGACGGCGCCGCGCATCCTCAATCGGGTCACTGATCGCCACCAGGCGCGCCCCGGATACTATCCGGAGGTTCCTGGCATGCTCGCGACCCATCGAACCACAACCGATTATCCCGATGCCGATTTCCTGGGGAGCAGACATCTTATCAGGCCCAGCCGTGAGACCGCATATTGTGCAAGCTCAGTGCGGCGGCCTCCAGGGAAGATCGTTTGCTGGATTCATCCTGCTCCACGATATACCACTGCGCACCGACCTCCTGACCGGCGGCGACAATCGCCTCCATGTCCAGAATGCCCTCCCCTACCTCCGCGTAGGACCGATCCGCGTCATCCGCCATATCCTTCATGTGGATCAACTGACAGCGGCTGCCCAGCTTGCGGATAGAGGCGACTGGATCAACACCCCCGTACCGTGCCCAGTACACGTCGAACTCCGCGGCTACCAGGTCCGCGCTCGTGGCCTCCATCAAGATGTCGTAGATAGTGCGGCCGTCCAGGCGCTCGAATTCATAGGCGTGGTTGTGGTAGGCAAAGATTAATCCCTGCTCTCGCGCCGCGGCACCGGCCCGGTCGAGCACCCTAGCAAGCACCCGATAGGCCGCGGCGTCGCCCCGGCGCTCATCCGGAATAGCAGGACAGACGGCATAGTCACAGCCCAACTCCTTCGCCACGGCCACGGCGCCGGACGGATCGTTTTCGAGGTCGTCAAAACCAATGTGCGAGGCGACGGCCCGCAGTCCCAGATCGGCCAACAGTGCCCGGAGATCGGCGGCCGGCATGTCCGTAGGGTTCTCGATCTCGACCGCGGTATACCCCATCTCCGCCACTTTTCGCAGGGTTCCCAGAAAATCGGCCTCCATGCTGTCGCGCACCGTGTAGAGTTGTAAGGCAACGGGTAGCTTCGCCAATGATTCTCTCCGTTCTTCAAAAACATCCAGATCGCGGCTAAAAGGAAGCATAACGCCGATCAGAGCGGAGCAAGCACCACTGAGCGACCCAGTTGAGCGCTCTGCCAGGCCGCTTCGGTGACCCGCGCCACGGCGAGGCCGCAGGAAGCGGGCGCCGCGGCCTGGGCCGTACGCCCCTGAACAAGATCGATGAAGTCGCGATCTGGATCGCCGTCTGGGTGCAACTGGTCCGCGGGCACTTCGCTAAGGTGCCGGCTGCCGTCCCGCGCGGCCAGCAGCGTACCCGCGCGGTATAGCACGGTGCCATTGGCGCCGTGGATGGATATATCCTCCCAGACGTCGTGGGTGTCGCTGCCGTGCGCGCTACCCACGACCACGAAGGTAGCCAGTGACCCGCCGTCAAAGCGCACGGTAACCACTGAGTCGATGTCCACCCGCGTGCCTCGGTTATCGACGATTGCCGTAACTTCCCTGGGCTCCAAGCCGGTAATCCATAGCACTACGTCAAGTAGATGACTGCCGGAGTCGTTGAGCTGTCCGCCGCAGGACAGCGCCGGATCCTGGCGCCAGCTTCCTGTCGTCCCCGCGAGCCATGCCTGCGCTTGATAGGCCGAAACCACTGAAATGGGACCCAGCGCACCGCTCCGCACGAGTTCACGCATATACATGTACGGACCTTCCAGGTGGCGCTGATACGAAACGGCCAGATGTCGCCGTTGTTCCTCGGCACGCGCGATCAACCGCGCGGCGTTGGCGCCGCCGGCCACGAAGGGCTTTTCCATCAGCACATGCAGCCCTGCATTTATACAGGCGAGCCCGTGCTCGAGGTGGTAACTGTGCGGGGACACGATCACCACCGCGTCCGCCCGCGCTGTTCGTAGCGCCTCGCCCAGATCGCTGAAGGCCGGGACTTCGGACAGCGCGGGAAACATAACGCGGGCAACGGCGACCGCCGACTGCGAAGGATCCACCAGGCCGACTATCTCCGCATCCTCGATCGTAAGCAACTGCCGGATATGCTCCCGACCCATACCACCTACCCCGATGACCAGCACGCCTATCGAATTCCGCATACAACCCTCTCCGACTTTATAGTCTCGAATCGACCTATCGCCCGCACCTACGTAAAATGCTCCGTCAGCACGGTAGTTGAGCGCCGTACGATCAGTTCGGGCATGAGCAAGAGATCTCGGGGTGTTTCCGGCGCCGTGGGCCCATTCGTAATGGCCGTGAACCCGTCGTTCGATCCCCCCTCCGACCCCTCACCCTCAATGGCGTCCAGCAGTAATCTCGCCGCGGTGCGGGCAAGCGCCGCCGTCGGTTGGCGCACCGTGGTGAGCGAGGGCGTGGCATAAGCGGCCAGGGGAATGTCATCGAATCCCACCACGGACATGGACTGAGGAACCGGCAAGCCTGCCTCTTGCAGCAGACAAAGCACGCCCAAGGCCGGTAAATCGGCGGAACAGAGAAGGGCGGTCAAAGGTGGCCTGACCGCCAGTAAGCGGCCGGCGGCCGCGTAGCCACCGGCCGCCGAGTGGGGTACCAGGGCGACTGCCTCGGGAGCCACCACCAGACCACGTTCGGCCATCTCGGCAAGGAAGATCCGCAAGCGTAGATCCATATCCCAGGTGAGGCGGTTCCCCACGAACCCGATGCGTCGATGACCAAGGGCCAGTAGATGTTCGAGACCAAGTCGTATACCGGCTGCGTCGTCGACACTGACCGAGGGGATAGCCGTGTTCTCACGGGTGCGCGAGAGGCCGACGACATGGTGATGATGCGCGAGCACCTCAACCTCCGCATCGCGCCCAAGTACCTCGTCACCCAGCACGAGCAGTCCATCGATCCATGAGCCCAGCAGGCGATCCGAGCGAGGATCAGCGCCGGCGTGACTGAGGAGAAACTGATACCCGCGCTCCGTAAATACGGATGTGATCTCGGCGATCAAGGCTGCGAGGAATGGGTCGGTAATGTCCGCGACCAAGACGCCGATGGTGCCGCTTCGCTGAGTGCGCAGCCCGCGCGCCAGTAGGTTGGGTCGGTAGCCGAGGCGGCGGGCCGCCTCCAGCACGCGCACGCGAGTGGCCTCGCTGATCAGCACCGGCGATTCTTTGCCGGTCAACACGCGCGACGCCGTCGTATTGGACACCCCGGCCATGCCGGCCACATCTTTGAGGGTGATCGGTAGCTTCGTTCTGGCTTGTCCGCTCATCCTCCGCGCACCTACCTTTTCCCTACATGGAGGGGTGCAACAACTCCCACACTTATGATTGACCGCTCAACGTTAACATTGGCCCAACCCTCTGTCAATGTGGATGCCGTGAAGGTAAGCTCGGGCCTATTCCGCCGGCGTGTCGGCCGGGCGTAGGCCCTGAAGTTCATTGTGACGGGCCGATGCGAAGATACTTTCGCAAGCGGTGTATGGATAACGGCTTCACGTTTTCATATTGACAACG
>JAICHN010000182.1 GCA_025924845.1 Chloroflexota bacterium
CGCGTCAGGAAGTCGTCGGCAATATCGCTCATCTGCGCGATCCATACGCCGTCGTGCCGGCTGATGTGCTGGATCATTCGTTCGAGCATGCGCATGCGATGCGGACGACCGATAATCTGGGGATGCATGGTCAGGATGAAACACACGTCGCCACCCTCCTCGTACATCCCGTTGAAGTCCTCGCGCCAGATTTCCTCGACGGCCGAAGGCGCTTTGCCGCCCGGCAGTCCGGCGGACGGCACCATCATGAAGTGGCCGGAGTCGGTAAGCTCCCAGGCGGAGGGAAGCTCAACCAACTTGGTCTGCCGCCCGGCGTCCATCACCCAGTGGGGGCGATCGGCGCCCAGTTGGCTGGCGTCGTATTCGAGTCCATATTCCTCCAGCAGACGGAAAGTCGCCGTGGAAAGCTCCCAGGCAGGCGATCGGTAGCCTCGTGGGCGCTTGCCCGTGATCCGAACCAGCGCGTCCAGGCCGCGCTCGATCATCGTGCGCTCCTCCGCTTCGTTGAGCGTGGGAGGCGGCTCATGGAGGTAGCCGTGGTGGCCGATCTCGTGTCCGGCGTTGAGGATGGCCCGCGTCTCGTCCGGGTGTCGATCGGCGGTGTCGCCGGGAATGAAGAAGGTAGCGGGCAGGTTGTAGCGCTCCAGGAGGCGGAGAATGCGCGGAACCCCTTCGTTGGCGCCGTACGCACCACGGGAAAGGGCGGAAGGGGTATCAACTTTAAAGGAGCCAAGCCAGGCCGACTCCGCGTCAAAGTCGAAGGTAAAGGCCACCGCGATTCGGCGATTGGCTCGATCTCCTACGCTTGCAGCCATTGCTCTCGTCCTGTTCCCTTTACAGGTATAGCCTGCCCTACCGACATGCACTCCCCCGGCGCAAAATCGGTTCCGCGCCGTATGTTCGGTGACGGATGCCTTGACACCGAGCGGCGGCTGCTAGAAGGGCACTGGAGAGCCGGAGCTTGCCGCCAAGTAAATCCCCGCATCCAACTTGATGACCATTGGGTATTGCGTGAGTATACTGTTTTTCCCAGTCCGTCACGTGCCAGGCCAATCGTTCCCCTGGGGGCCCGAGTGATGCCGGAGCAACCAGCAACGAGTGGCCGCCCTAGGGCGGGCCGGCGCCTCTCCCGAGGTGGCCGCCACGTCCGGTCGGGTGGTCACGAATGCCCATTTTGTTGGTGAGTCCCGTACAGTACTGAGTGGGCGTGTGGAAGCGCGTTCATCCAAGGACTGTTCCCTCGCCGCGACGTATAAACCATTTTCCATGAGAGGCGCTCCGATGACCAAGCCGCCCGCCGTCGTTCTCTTGAGTGGTGGACTTGACTCCACGACCGTCCTTGCCATGGCCAAGGATCAGGGGTTTGAGCCGTTTGCGCTTACCTTTCGTTACGGCCAGCGGCATGAGGGCGAAATCCAGGCGGCCACGCGGGTTGCCCAGCGCGTCGGCGTCGCCCAACACGTCATCGTCGAGATTGATCCGCGGCTTTTCGGCAGATCGGCCCTGACCAGCGATATACCGGTGCCCAAGGGTCGTGCCGTGGGGGACATGGACGGCGGTATCCCAATCACCTATGTGCCTGCGCGCAACACCATCTTCCTCTCATTTGCCCTGGCCTGGGCCGAGGCGCTGGGTTCCAGTGATATCTTCATCGGCGTGAATGCGCTGGATTACAGCGGCTATCCCGATTGCCGGCCGGAGTACATTGAAGCCTATCAGCGTATGGCGAATCTGGCCACCATGGATTTCGCCGATCTGTCGGCGGCATTCCAACCATTGCATGACCGTCTCGACCATTACTATCTCAATGAGATTGAGGGCCTGGAGAATCCCACCAGTGAAGTACTCGTCCGCTGGATCTGGCGGAACTTACACACCACGCTGCCCGGACTCGATCGGGTGACGATCCATGAGACCTGTACCTCCGGTTGCACGTATCAGGGGGAAGACGAATAATACACGGCAATCCGGTGCGCGTGATGAAGGTATAAGGCCATGCCTTCGGTATCGAGCGCCTGAGCCTCCTCAGATTATCCTCTTCCACGCGACTTCCCAGCCCTACCAGGCGGGCGGCGACTACTTGATCGCACGCATTGTGACCGTACCCTGGACCGTTCCGCTGCTCAATTGGAACCGCCAACAGCCGGGGGTAGGGACATCAAGTATGGAAGGGTAGTTATTAGCTGGGCTAATCGCGACGGGGAAACGCTGATGCATGGTGCCGCCTCGGCTCAGATTCCGTCCTGTGATGTTCAGCATACGCCCGGATCCGGCGTGCTTAATCACCCACAGGATCTTGGTACTCCGCCCGCCCGACATCATGCCGTGGGTATGCAGCTCGGCCGCTTTCCCGTGCAGACCGTATGCGTAGAAGAGGTGTCCCGTGATCCCGGACGAGACTGGGCTTGCCTCAATCCACGGCAGCGGGCCAAGACCGCGTTCAGGAAAGGGCGTCGTGCGGATGGGGGTAGCGGCACATCGGGCAGTCGCGGCCTCCACGCCGGCGACGCTGTTCATTCCCACGGGCACCTGTAGCTGAGTGGTCAAGGCGAGCACAGCGACGCTCGCGGCTAAACCATACCGATAGTTCATGTGTATGTCCCCTCTGTGCTCTAGGTGCGAGAAAACCATGGGCAACCAGTACGAGGGAAAGTGGGCGCCCGCTCACCCTCGTGCTTGATCTCCTCAACTTCCCTGATGCAGCGATCCGATAGCGATACCGGCCTCTACCAGATCGAGCGGGGAGCTGCCTGGCTTGATCAGGGTTTGGGTGATGATCTGCTTCGGCCCAGCTCCCACCACGGCGATCAGCAGCGAATCCTTCGAGTTGCCGAGGCTGATCATGCCGATCTGGCCGCTCAGCGTACCGATGGTGAAGGGTTTGAAACTGATCGACTTGATTGGGCCCGCGGCCTGGCCAACCTGCTTGATCGTGGAGCGCGCCGGCCCGGTTGGGGCAGCGCTCCCCGGCGGCGCGGAGGTCGGTGCGGTAGACTTGGCGGCCGATTGGGCGGCGGCCGGCTGCTGGATCGTGATCTGCACCTTGCCGTCCGGACTGGTCACTTTGGGCGGCGCGGTGGATTTCGCTTGGGTGGCCTTCCAATCCCCAGAGTAGCCAAGTTCCCAGCCCTTCCAGGACAGTGAAGCATCGATCCCATTATTGGTAACCTTCATCTTGCCGGTTGGGGAGGTGTCGCCCTTCTTTGGCGTCGAGGAGTTTTGGTTCGAGTTGATCGGAGCCAGGGTTGGATCCTGGATGGTCCATTCCATGGTCACCGTGGTGCCGTTCAGCAGAGTGTGCGTCTCGGAATCAGTCTGGGTCATACCCGCCTGTAGTTTGGCCGTTGCCTCCTCGGCACCGGCCGGATCGCATGATCCGGAGGACTCATAGCTCGTCGTATTCGCGGAAGATCCCTGTTGTTGCGTAGACTGTGTCTCCGTGGTCCGCACGATGGGCGCTACGGCATACACGTTATAGGTGCCGTTGCCGTTGAGCGTGAAGTTGGGAACCGAGGCGTATGGTGAAAACGAAGCGGATGTACTCGGCACATCCAGAATCGTCGTGAACAGGTTGCCGTTGGTCTGTGAGCCCGAGGTTCGTACCTCGTGATAGGAATAGGTGGCGATCGCGGAGGCCGTTCCGTCCGCATGGCGGAGAACCCTGGCCATGCAGGTCGCGGTGATCTCGTCCTTATTGTCGGAACCAGGCGCTGAGTTGTAATTCTCGCTCATCGTGAAGGTGAAGGTGCCGGTCCATTGCGTGTTGCCCGCGCTTGGAGCGATTGCCGAGACGGAGTCGCGCATGGGCCACGCGGCGTCAAGCATGGTCAACGTCAGAGCCACGATTATCCATTTCAGTACATTGTGCCGTCGCATCTTCTGCCTCCCCCCTACTCTCGGCCTCGACTCTGCAATGCCGTCCGATACGGCGAGGATCGTCAACCCCCTACAGTGTGTCAAGCCTATACTACGACGGGTTTTCTCTTTCGAGAAGGGGCTGCGCGCTAAGCAAGAAGTACTGCCCGATGCGCGCATTGACAACGCCCGGTGATTACGCGCATCATAGGCCCGGTGAATCACAACCATGGCCCATGAGTAAAGTGTTTCGTTTTTTTACAACATATTTCATCTTTGAATGACCGTTGATTCGAGGTTCCAGTCGTTATGTTTTCTTACCCTGATGAACAAGGACATCCTACGGCAGGCTTCCTCGGCACCCTGGATGAGCATGAGATCGCCACCCTGCTGCGCTACACACAGGCGCGCCGCTATGCCCCCGGTGAATTAGCCATCCATGAGGGGGATACCGACCGCGGCCTCTACCTGGTGACCGCCGGGCGCTTCGAGGTTCTGGTACGGGGACAGCGCGGTATGTTACGCGCCACGTTTATGGAGCCGGGCGACATCGCGGGAGAGCTGGCGTTTTTCGACGGCCAACCACGAGCGGCGGATGTGCGTGCCGTGATCGCCTCCGAAGCGCTGATCCTGACCCCCGCGGGCTTCCAGAGTTTGAGAGTGAACGAACCTCGGCTCGCGCTCAACGTGGTGCTTGACCTTGGCCGCGCTCTGAGCACTCGTTTCCGGGCCTATAACCAGCGCCTGGCCGCGCTCGGAAAGTTGTAGGCGATTGATGAAAGTGAATCCACGTCTCTTCCAGATGTACACGCAGATCCCGCAACCGCTGTCGCCCCTCACCTGGAGGGCGCTGCGTTGGTGCGTCGTCGGCTGCGCGATCGCCTTGATTGCCACGGGCATCGTCGATTCCTCGCTGGCCGTGAAGATCTTCTGGAGTATTTTCATCCCCTTACTGCCCTTGACCTTTCTGCTTATACCGGGGGTCTGGCGAAACGTATGCCCAATGGCCTCGCTCAACCAGATTCCCCGCACCCTGAATTTCACGCGAGGCAAAACCATCTCGCCGAGAATCCAGCAATTCACTCCCCTGATCAGCATTGCCTTCTTCTTGCTGATTATCCCCGCGCGCAAGTTGCGGTTCGACCAGAACGGCATCGCGCTCTCGCTATTCTTGATCGCCGTATTGGGCCTTGCTTTCACGGGCGGTTTCTTTTTCAAGGGCAAGAGCGGCTGGTGTACGCAATTCTGCCCCATGCTGCAAATCGAGCGCTTCTACGGCCAGAGCCCATTGGTCGTGTTGCCCAATAGCCATTGCAGACCCTGCGTCGGTTGCAACAAGAATTGCTATGACTTTAATCCTACGGCCGGCTTCGTAGCCGACTTGCACGATGAGAACCCGCGCCTGGCCGTGAACCGCAAGATGATCGCGGGCGCCATCCCCTGGGTAATCGTAGCTTTCTTCACCCAGCCCTATCTTACCCATCTCTCCCTGCTGCCCGCCCTCACGATCTATGGCCGATTTCTGATCGCTGCAGCGGCAGGGGCAGGATTCTTCCTCCTGCTTGAGACCATCACTCCGCTCACCGCGCAGCAATTGGTCCTTGGTCATGTAGTAGCCGCGATCAACCTCTTCTACTGGTTCGGCACATCGATCGCCTTGCGGAACCTTGGCCTCGATACGCGCGTGCTCCCGTACGTCATTCAGGCCGGGGTGCTGGCGCTGTCTCTACTCTGGTTGAAGCGCGCGCTGCCTACGGAGGCCGCGTACCTCCAACAGAGTGAAGGGGCGCCGGTCAGGGTCGCCGATGCGGTGTTGAAAGTGCAGGGACAGTTGCGGCAGACTCAGATCCCCGTCGTCTTCAATCCGGGACCGACCGTGCTGGCCAGGGGCGGCGAAACCTTGTTGGACCTGGCCGAGGGCAACGGGGTGGCTATCGAATCCGGTTGCCGGATGGGAGCCTGCGGCGCCGACCCCGTCCGCTTGCTGGCCGGCGTCGAGAACCTGTCCGCCATAGGCGGCGCCGAACGAGCAACCCTGGAGCGGCTCGGTCTGGACGGCGCGTGTCGTATGGCCTGCTGCGCGCGGGTTCAGGGACCGGTGACCGTGGCGCCCGTGGTTGACCAAGTCGCCGACGCCGGCGGATCCGCCGCTATCACGACGGCAGGCTCGGCCGAGCCTTCGATACCGGCGTTTACGGTGGCGGCGGACGTGCGCCGGGTCGTCATTATCGGCAATGGCGTGGCGGGCGTCACCGCTGCCGTGGAACTGAAAAAGTTGGCTCCCGACCTGGCCATCACCCTGCTCGGCGAGGAGTCCTATGACTTCTATAATCGCATGGCGGTGGACAAATTGGTTCGTGAAGCGACCGCCATCGAGAAGCTGTATCTCATGCCGCGCGATTGGGCGACAACGCGCCGGGTCGAACACCTCCCTTCCACCCCCGCGGCGGCGATCGACCGCGAAGCGCGCCAGGTTATCACGCAAGATGGACAGTCCTTCCCCTATGACCGGCTGATCCTCGCCACCGGTGCGCGGGGCGCCACGCCCAGTATCGCGGGCTTTGATCTGCGCGGCGTCTTCATCCTGCGGACGATCGACGACGCGGTGCAGATCCAGCAGCATATCCGCCGGCGGCGCTGCGCGAATGCGCTGGTGATTGGCGGCGGTCCCCTCGGCCTTGAGGCGGCGTACAGTATGAGTCATCTTGGGGTTCGCGTTACAGTGATTGATCGCGGACCGTGGCCGATGAATCGCCAACTGGACGAGGCGGCCGGCGCGCTGCTCCGCCAGATGATGAAGGATCTAGGAGTGACGATTCTGCCCCAATCGCAGGTGAAACGGCTCCTGGGGAACGGCTGGGTGGAACAGGCCGAGCTCACGGATGGGAGGATTATCAAGGTAGATATCTGCCTGGGTGCGGCCGGTATCGCGCCGGCGGTCGATCTGGCGCAAGCGGCGGGCCTGGAGGTGAAGCGTGGCGTACTGATCGATGATCGCATGGCCACATCCGACCCGGACATCTTCGCGGTTGGCGATGTGGCGGAGCTTCAAGGCCGGGTGATGGGTCTCTGGCCGGCGGGCGTGGAGCAGGCGCAGGTCGCGGTAGTCAATGTGCTGGGTGGCGATCGACACTATCAGCCGGCCAATCCGCCCATGAAGCTCAAGGTTGCCGGTATCGATCTGCTGTCGGTCGGGGACATCGTGGTTCCCGAAGCGGAAGGAAGCGAGGTGCGAGGGGAAGTTGGTGACGCGCGCACCTACCGGAAACTGATTCTCAAGGGAACCACGGTCCAGGGCGGCATCCTGATTGGCAACGCCGATCTGGCGGATAGCGTCACCGCCGCGGTGGAGGGGCAGCGAGATGTCGCCGTCCTGCTCCCGGCGCTTCAGGCTGGTGATTGGTCGGTGCTGGAGACGGCCGGCGTGAGCCAGTGAGGTCTTTGAGTGATTCAGAAGCCGCCACGATTCGCGTCCGCCCACGCGGAGGCGTTTAAGGATCTCATCGTGGCGGACGCCTACCGCTATCGCCTACCCTATCCAACTGAAGGGTTCGACATCCTGGCTGAGTTAGTCAGTGGAGAACCGCTGGTGCGGCGTGATCTCTTTCGAAAGGTGGGCGAAAAGAAAAGTGTCTCTGTCCCCTTCGAGCAATCAATCGACGATTTCATCGAATCCTATCATTCACGCGCCGGCTTCTCCAGGGAAAGAATGGGCTCGGCACGGTCCAGGGCATAGGCATCTTTCTGTTGAGCCAACCCTTGGCATCGCGTATTCCTTCTAGATCGTTGGGTGGGTTCAGATCAGCAGGCAGTCCACGCAGACCCCGGAGCGATACAGCCGCCGCCAGGAATCACGCCTCGTACTTGCGCTTTGCCAACACTACACTCACCTGGCGATCGGGCCGGGCTTTGCGGGCCCTATCAAGCAAGGTAGGCCCGAGTATGGCAGGGCAATCGTCGTCGGCACCCAGCAACACCGGGATTGCGGCGTCGGGCCCGCCGTCGAGCGCTGCCTGCTCCACCGCACTCTCAATTCCTCCCTCGTTCACCAGCTTTTCTCGACCGACCCGTTTGCTGACGAAGGCCTCAATGTAAACTGGAGGATCGCGATCCAGTGCAATCGACAAGTGCTCACTGATGATTGTGCGCCGGCCCTCGCCAAGCGGGCCGATGCGCGTCACACCGTCCTGGAATAGCGCGGCCAACAGATATTCGGAAGGAACATCCTTGGTATCCAGCAAATCCGCACTCTGTGTTGTGACAATGCTCTGCGATGACTCTGCAGCCTCAATGATCGCATCACGCAGCACTGCGGTAGCGGTAGGCGGACCAAAGGGCAATAGCGCGCCATACACTCGTCCTGCGCTACCGCGACATCTCCCCCTTCAACACGAACATTCAGCCCAAACGGACGCGGAACGATCGCACGCCGAACGCCGGCAGTTCGAAGCTCAGCGTGTTCCCGTCGATCTGAGGGGCGGTGACATCCGCGTCGGAATCCTCCAGCAGATTGACCGCGACCGCCCCGGTCAGTGGTCCGGTGAAGAGCAGTTCGGTGCGTTCACGGCCGCCCGCGCAGTCATAGACACGGACGATCAACCCGTCGCCATCCTCGGCCGGCTTGACGGTGTCGATTACCGCGTGACGGGACACCGCGCTGACCAGCGATTGGCTTTGCGGCAGGCTGCCCGTGTCCGTGTGTGGGCCATTACGCACCGCCGTGACCGGCAAGTTGAAGGCGTAACCTTCCCGTACCGTATCCGCGATACTCCAATCCGGCCCGTGGGGGAACAGGGCATAGGAGAAGTGCTGGACGCCCTGGTCGGCTTCCGGATCCGGATCGATGGCCGATTTGAGCAGGGTAAGGCGCAACGTGGAGTCCAGGCAGTCGTAGCCATACTTGCTGTCGTTGAGCAAACTGACTCCGTAGTCCGCCTCGGACAGATCGGCCCAGCGATGGCCCGCCGTTTCGAAGCGCGCCGTATCCCAGCTTGTATTGCGATGGGTCGGCCGTTCCACCCATCCGAAGGCGCATTCGTAGCGGGCTTTGGTGGCGCGCAGGGCCAGTGGAAAGGCTGCCTTGAGCAGGACTTGGTGGTGATGCCAGTCAAGCATGGTCTGGAAATCGATCCTGGGGAGATCGGCATGGAGGAGAATACGTTGGACGATCGTTGAGCCATCCCATTCGCGACGGATCTCCAGCCCGGCCCGGAGCGGGCCGCGTTCTACCACCCTCCACTCGCTTACCGCATTGATTTCCCAGGATTTGTCGGTGTAGTGACTGTCGATTTCCCAGGCGTCAAAAGCGTGGGGCTTATCTTCGAAGGCCAGTAAGCGATTACCGCCGCCTTGGGGGGTCAGCACCTCTCGGTTGTACCGTTTATCGAGCAGCCGCGCGATGCTCCCGGCCTCGTCGAGCTCGACAAGGAAGAATTGATTCTCCAGGCGGCGCTCGCTTACCTGAAGAGTGGGAGTCTCCGCTATCGGACCGCGCGGACCAACCCGCAGGGCGTGATAGCCCAGGGCCGGGATTCGCGTGCCGCCGATCAAAATGCGGTCCTCACCGCTCAGGTCGGTAACCGGCTGGACGATCAGCGGCGTGTCGTCGGCACTCAACGGGGCCGAATCTCCCAGGAGCGCCGCGTCCACCGCGACGTCCTTGCGTTCCCAGGGAAGGCTGCTGAAAATGATCAGTCCGGCTGCCGGATCGCTTAGACCGCTCGCCAAGACCGCCTGCGCCTCATCGCGCACCGCGCCCGCCAGTGCCTGTATTCGCGCATGATCGCGCGTCTGGTCCTGATAGACCTCGCCGATCGCGGAGCCGGGCAGAATATCATGGAACTGGTTGAGCAGCAAAAG
>JAICHN010000183.1 GCA_025924845.1 Chloroflexota bacterium
ACTTTCCTACGTTCCACTTGAGTTTAAGAGCGTGAGGTAACCCGAGTCCGCCGCTGCGAAACAGCGTTTTGGATGATGGTATGCACCCCGTAGGCTGTGCGAGTGAAGCACCCAGCCCTGCTGGTCGCGGGAGTCGCGAAATGACTAATTGTCCGTCCTGCCACATGAGTCTGGCTCCCGGCTGCCGATATTGCCCCACCTGCGGCGCTCGAATAGCTCCCTCACTGTCCCAGGGCGAAGTGGTAGCAGTCGGCCCAGGGACACTGCTGGGTGGCAGGTACCTGGTGGTGGCCCCTTTGGGAGCCGGCGCAATGGGCACGGTCTGGCGGGGAGAAGATACGCGGCTGCATGGACGTCCCTGCGCCATCAAAGCGCTTACCGTCACTGCTTTGAGTGGGGATGATGCCGAGGAGGCTACCACTTGGTTTGAGCGTGAGATCGCTGTATTGTCCGGGCTGCGTCACCCGGCTATCTGCGACGTATTGGACGCCGTTCCGGAAGGAAATAATCGCTATCTGATCCTAGAGTTGATCGACGGGCACACGCTCGCCGATGAGCTTGCTCGTCGTGGCACGCCGGGTTTGCCACTGGCTGATGTCCTTCGTTGGGGTACGACCCTTGGTGATGCTCTTGGCTACCTGCATGGCCGGCGCCCTCTCCTTGTCTTTCGCGACCTCAAGCCGGCAAACATCATGCTGCGCCCGGACGGTCAGGTTGTGCTGATCGACTTCGGCATCGCCCGCCCGATCAGTAGAGCAGGTGCGACAGCGATTGGGACAGGAGGCTACGCGCCTCCAGAGCAATATCAAGGGCTGGCTGAGCCGCGCAGTGATGTCTATGGGCTTGCGGCGACCCTGCACCACTTGCTTACCGGGTGTGACCCAACCACACAGGTTCCTTTTACCTTTCCGCCTCTATGCAGCCTGGCACCGGGGCTGCCCGCCGACCTCGAGTCAGTCCTGACCTGCGCCCTCAGCATGCGACCTGAGGATCGTTTCCCAGACATAGGAGCCTTCGTCGCTGCCCTTGCCGACACGCACCGCGTGGGTGCTAATTTGGGTAGAGTCGGGAGGGCCTCGCCCGCCGCTCCGAGCGCGGCACCACAGTCGTCGCTGGTGGTCCGGTATCCAACCGTTGCCCCAGATCCCGCGCGCTCGTTTGTCCTTTGCCCGGCCTATACTGTCGAGCGGCGGAACCGCCCGCAGCACCAACCCTTACCGGCGGCTCTCGTGCTCCTTGAGGACGATCGACTCTGGGTTCTGACCGAGTCGGCTCTGTGGGATCCCAAAGCCGAGCTGATCGTTTGGGAACTCGGACTGGAATCTGCCCGACCAGCTTCCCTGAGCAAGGACGGCCGGTACCTGGCGCGGTACCTGAGCGGGCGACTGGCGGTATGGCGAACGTTTCAACCCACGGCTACAAAGCTGGCTGGACCACCAGGCTATAGTGAGCCGGCCTTTTCGCCGGACGGATCGTTACTCGCAGCCTGTAGTCGGCAATCGGCGCGAGATGTGACCTGCTGGGACGTAGACACTGGAGAAGTGGCTTTGGAACTCCAGGGCCACACGGGGTCCGTGGGCGCTTTTGAATGGAATTCGGACAGCACTTTACTGGTCACCGCCGCCGCTGACCGGACGTTACGCCTCCGGGACACGGTGAGTGGACAGACCAAACGCCGGCTTAAAGGCTTCGACGAGCCGCCGGACTTGTTGACATTCAGTCCGTCCGACGAGCTACTGGCTTCTGATGCCGGGCTCCGAAAGGATCCCTATGCGATCCGGTTGTGGGACACGGCTACCGGCAAAGAGCTAGACCGCTTCCGCGACCATCCTGCCCTATTAAATGGGCTGGCCTTTAGCCCGGAAGGAGCAGTGTTGGCTAGTTGGAGTGATGATGGCGTTGTGAACCTTTGGCCAATGGAGGACGGCGCACCGGAGTGGCCACTCGAGGGGCACGAGGGACCGGTCAACGACGCGGCATTCAGTCCGGACGGCGGCCTATTAGCCTCCGCGGGCGAGGATGGGACCATTGCACTTTGGGACGTGGAGACTGGCCGGCAACTCCACCGGCTGGAAGATGAAGCGGGTGGTGCGGTGGTCACGGTGGTGTTCAGCCCCAGCGGCAAGAGTCTGGCGTCCGTGAGCGAAAATGACGCCATGGTGCGTATCTGGCATATATAGTTCTGAGCGTTCGGCGAACGATTCAACTGCTCGTCTATGGCGTCTAGAAACTCGTGGTACAACGCCGTGTATAATGCCGGCTTAGCGAAGGCCGCTCTCCACCGCGACGCGACGATAGAGCGCGGCCACCTGATCGACGACGCGTTCAATGGCGAAATGGCTGACGGCGCGTGCCCTGGCCGCCGTGCCATACCGATGCCGTGTGTCAGGGTCGGCCAGCAGATCGCGGATCGCGCCGGCCAGGGCATGGGAGTCGCGTGACGGGACGACCAGACCGGTTTCCCTGTTTATGTTGACATAACTAGTGCCAGTGCCGAGTTCCGTACTGATCAGGGGCAGGCCGGACGCGGCGGCTTCGACCAGGACGAGACCGAAAGCCTCGCTGCGTTCGCAGGCGGGCAGCACGAAGAGATCGGCTCGCCCATAGACCGCGGGCAGATCGGCATCGCTCACGTTGCCCAGAAACTCAACGCGTTCGCTGAGCCGCAAACGCACCACCTGAGCGCGTAACTCGCGCTCCTGTCCCCCCGAGCCGACCAGCAGAAGACGGGCATCGGGTACTTCTACCAGGGCTTCGAGCAAGTAATGAAGCCCTTTGTAGTAGCGGAAGCGGCCAACGAACAGCAGGGTTCGCCCGTCACTACGCGGGGTCACGCCGAGGAATGGGGTCAGGTCGATACCCAGTGGAATGATCACGCAACGGTCACGGTTGGCCGCCAACCACGGTGACCCCTCCAAATACGCCTCGCTGGTGGCGATGATCGCGTTCGCCCTGGCCAGCACGCGGCGCAAGAGCGGAGCGTAGAGGACGAGCAGCCCGCGCTGGCGTACGATGTCGCTTTGATAGGTGATGATTGTAGGGACCTGGGGCACGGCAAGAAGGGCTGCCACCTCACCGACCGGATAGGGAAAGTGCAGGTGAATCAGGTCGGGACGGAGGCGCCTTAGCTCAAGAACGAGGCGCGGGCTGAGCGGGGTCGAGGCGGGCGCCGCGATCCGCGCCGTGCGCATGACGGGCACGCCGTTCAGCATGCCTACGCTGCTGTGCCGGTCCTGGCTGGTGACCAGGATGCGGGGCTGGATGTCGGGTAGGCGGGCCAATCCACGGCAGAGTAGGCGAACATGGTTTTCCATACCGCCGACCACCGGGTAGATATCCTTGTACACGTGGACTACGCGGAGCATAGGGCCTCGGCGTAAATCTGGAGCATGCGAGTGGCGGAGTCGCCCAATGAAAAATGGCCGGCTCGGCGCCTCCCCGCTTCGCTCAGCCGCGCTCTTAGCTCGGGCTCCTCAAACAGGCGGCGCATGGCGCCGGCAATGGCGTCCTCATTCAAGGGGTCGAAGAGCACGGCGGCATCATCGGCAATCTCGGCCACGGCGGCAGTGTTGGAGGCGGCGATTGGTACGCCGTTTCGCATGGCCTCCAGCACCGGGATGCCAAACCCCTCGTAGAGGCTGGGAAAGACAAACGCCAGGGCGTGGTCATAGAGCCAGAGCAATACGGCATCGCTCGGCCGGTGGATAAAGCGAACCGTTGGCCCGTTCGCCTGCTTCGAGGTGCCTAAGGCGTTCGCCGCTTCCCGAACCTCGGGATAGCGGTCATCCCAGCCGCCCGCGATGACCAGATCCGGCGCTGCCGGCGTGGCAGCGGTCAGCTTGCCGAATGCCCGTACCAGACGGGGCAGATTCTTATGCGGCTTGTTGGTGCAGACGCACAGGATGAAAGCTCGGGCGCCAATCTCCGCCGGCCGTTCGGTGCATTCCCTGCCTGAGAGGGCGTCCAGCGCGTTGTAGCACACGCTCAGGCGAGTACGCGACAGCCCATAGATTGCCTCGACATCGGCGGCACTCGCCAGGGAGGGGGTGACCACGTGACAAGCCGCGCGGGTCGAGGCGCGCAACCAGTAGCGAATTACCTGCCTCTGTCCTCCAGGCCAGTAGTAGGGGTAGCGCTCGGGGATCAGATCGTGTACGGTGACGACGGTCGGCAGGCCGGGCCGGAGCGCCCGCGCGAAATACATCGCGTGATAGAGGTCGGCACGGGCCTGCTTCAAGCGGAGCGGCGTCTCCCACTGGTCGCGGCCGGAACGCAGAGCCGCCATGGTGGGCAGCAGTCGATGTGGATGCCGCACGGCGGCGCGCAACTCGGCCGACAGAGGCGCCCGTGGGCGATAGAGCAGGGAAAACCGATGGGGACTTTGCCGGTCGAGCATGGCACGGACAAGCCCTTCCGCGGCCCGACCAATGCCTGGATAACCTCCCTGCGTGACCCGGATGTCGATGACAATGTGCGCCGTCGTTTTGCCCTCCTCTCGCACCTGTATCGTAGCAGGGAGCACCGGTTATGCCATGGTACCCATTGCAATAGAAAGGAAGTTCTAGTATGGTGAATGGCGAGGAGGGGAGCAGCGTGGACTCCAACGACGGCATCGCGGACTACATGGAACTGGTGAGGCTGGCCACGGCGCAGGGCTTGCAGGGCCTGGATAGTACGATAGTTCAGCTTCCCGGCGATCAGAACGGTCATCACGGCGTGGTCATGGCTACGGTAACGACCAAGCAAGGATTATTCCGCGCGGTGGGCGAAGCATGGCGGGATCTGATGCCGGCGACACGGCGCGGCGAGACGTTAACCATAGCGGAGATCCGGGCAAAATCGCGTGCCCTTCGCGAGGCGGTGGGAATGCCTATCCTCGCAGCGTCTGAGCCGGTCAGGCCCGGCGAAGCGCCGGCGTCGAGCGTAGCGGTCGCCCTGGCGGAAGGTGGGCGGCGCGGCACGGCGGCCAGAGCCGAGGGGGGATTGGCGGGGGCCGGGGCGGGACGCTCGGTCGCCGGACCCTCCACGCCCGTGAAGCCCACGGCACTAGACCCGATCGTCGCATCCGCCCCAATGGGCGGCGGGAAGCCGAGCCGAGAGCAACTCAGGGCAAGCGCAATGCATGCCGGCAGCGTGGCGCCTACCGCGGCGGGGGACGAGTCGGGGGACGACGACGAGACCGGGACAGCGGTCGACACGGATCATCCGGTTCGGTCGGCGTCGGCGCCTCTGGATGGTCTGGGCGTCGAGATGGTCAATCGACTGCTGCAGATGACCCAGCGTAAGGCGACCATGGAAGGTAATCCAGCCGGCGAGGAAGAAGCGATGCGACGGTTGGACTCCTATTTCCAGCGCGCTTTTGGTCACCCGCTCGCCGAGGCGACGCGTATGGAAGGGCAACGGGTCATCCAACGACTGGCGGCCGACCTCTCACGAGCCGGCTCCGGTTCGGGGCGGGCCGTGTCCGGCTGAGGAGGGGCCGCGCTTCTGGTACACTGGCAGGGTGGACAAGCAGGAGACCAGGCGGTGTTAGACCTTGAGACCCCAAGGGAGGTACTGAATCTGCCCGGTGCTCCCCGTCGTTTGGCGCCCGCCGATGCCGAAGCACTGGCGGCGGTGCTGCGCGAGGCAAGCGAGGCTGGGCAGGCCGTGGTGCCCTGGGGGGGAGGAACGGAGCAGCGCCTGGGAGCGCCGCCCAGCCGTTGCGATATCGTGCTAGAGACGCGGCACCTGTCGGGAATCATTGCCTATGCGCCCGAGGACTTGACGGTAAGCGTTCAGGCAGGCACCACCCTGGCCGAGGTGCGGGCGGCTCTGGCTCCGCACGGCCAATTTCTTCCCTTCGACGTTCCGGCGCCCGAGCAGGCCACGATCGGGGGCGTGCTGGCCGCCAATACCGCTTCGGTGCGGCGCTACCGCTATGGTGCGGCCCGTGATCTGGTAATCGGAATGACGACTGCGCTGCCCTCCGGCGACTTATGCAAGGCGGGCGGCCGAGTCGTCAAGAATGTCGCGGGCTACGACCTGTGCAAGTTGTGGGTCGGTTCGCTGGGCACGCTCGGCGTGTTCACCTCGGCGAACTTTCGGGTGCAACCGGTCTGCAAGGTCACGAACGCCGTGATCTGCCGGTTTCCAACCGGGGATGCCGCTCTACGCACCGGTTTGTCCCTGGCTGGGCAGAGCCAGGCGTGGAGCGCTTTAATCGCGCGCGGCGCCGTCGACCCCTGCCTGACTATCGTGGCCGAGGGGTTCGCCGGGTCGGTTGGTGTGGCGATTGAAGCCGCCAGGCATGCGGCGGTAGGCGCGGGCGGGGAATGCGCGGTGGAGGAGGATCCTGTAGGGGTAGAGTCCGCGCTGCACGACCTGGCCCAGTTCGCGGGCGACGGACCCGAACTCGGCGCGCTGCTCAGGGGTTCAGTGGCGCCCGCGCTGCTCCCTCAGGCCATAGCGGGCTTGATGGACGCGGCTGCAGCGGCCGGGCTCACCGTTGACTGGCAGGCCGATGTCGGGGTAGGCAGCGTATTTTGCCGAGTGAGCGGGGCCGATGCCCAGGTGGCCGAGGCAGTTCGGCAGGCCAGAGCCGTCCTGGCGCCTCTGGGCGGCCGCCTGCTCGTCGCCGCCGGATCGCCGGCGCTGCGTAGAGCGGTCGAGCCCTGGGGCGCGCCGGAAGCGGCGGCGCCTTTATCCAGGACGATCAAAGCCAGGATGGACCCAACCGGTACCTTGAATCCGGGCCGCTTTTGCTATGGACTGTGAGTAGGCATGGCCATTGATTCGCTCCCCTTCGTACAAATGCGCGATCTCCGAACCTGCGTCCACTGCGGGTTCTGTCTTCCCACCTGCCCCACCTACCAGGTGTTTGGGCTGGAGGCGGATTCGCCGCGCGGCCGGATCATGCAAATTGAAGCGGCCAAGCGTGGTGAGATTCCCCTGGACAGCCCAGATCTGCTGAACCACCTCTCACTATGTTTGGCCTGTCGGGCCTGCGAGACGGCGTGTCCATCCGGTGTGCAGTACGGGCGGCTTATCGAGGGGGCACGCGCCTCATTGCCGCCGCCGAAGGCCGTAGCCGCTACGGTAAGGAAGCTCGTGCTGCGCGGTTTGTTTCCCCGGCCTGCTTTGCTCGACGCGGCCGGTCTCTCCATTCGCGCTTATGAGCAGCTGGGCCTGCGCAAGCTGGTGCGCGGGATTGGCTTGCCGGGCCGGCTGGGTGCCATGGAGTCGCTGCTGCCCCAGGCCCAGGGGCCGGTCTGGCAGGGTGCTCGGCGCACCGAGTACCCTGCCCGGGGAGTCTTCCGCCTACGGGCCGCGCTGGTGCGCGGTTGCGTCATGCAACAGCTTTTCGCGAAGACAAATGAGGCTACGGCGCGTGTGCTGGCTGAAAACGGCTGCGCGGTGTCGGCGCCCACCGCGCCCCTCTGTTGCGGCGCACTGCACGTTCATGCCGGAGATCGCGAGACAGCGCAACGGATGGCGCGACGAATGATCGATGCCATCCTCCCCCTTCGCCCCGACATTATCGTAGTCAATGCGGCGGGCTGCGGTTCCACGCTCAAGGAATATGGCCATCTTCTGGCCGACGATCCCCGCTATGCCGAGCGGGCCCGTGAGTTCGGGGAGCGCGTCCGCGATGTCAACGAGGCCCTGGCGGCGCTGCCGTTTCGCGCGCCGGAGGTCGGCTTGCGGCGCCGGGTGACCTATCAGGACGCCTGCCACTTGGTGCATGCCCAGCGTGTCCGAGAGCAGCCGAGGGCCATTCTGCGGGCCATTCCCGGCCTTGAGCTGGTGGAACTGCGCGGCTCGGATGACTGTTGCGGGAGTGCTGGCATCTACAATGTCACTCAACCCGAGACCAGCATGGCATTACTTAACCGGAAGATGGATGCGGTGGTTGAGACCGGGGCCGACATCCTGGCTACGGCCAACCCGGGATGCGCCATTCAGATCGGGGCCGGTATTCACACGCGCGGCCTCCCCATGACCGTTGTTCATCCGGTTGATCTATTGGATCGTGCCTATCGAGCGGAGCGACGCCCGCGGCGGGGACCGGCGCGCCATGCCCGGTAGCCTGTTCGGACGCCTGGTGTTGGGTGTATCCGCGCAGCATTCAGTAGCCGCCGCCGTGACCAAAACGCCCATTACTCAGAGTTTGGTCCGTCGCTTCGTGGCCGGCGAGACTCTGGATGAGGCGATTGAAGTAGTGCGATCGCTCGAGCGGTCCGGTATGCATGCCGCGCTCGACCATTTAGGGGAGAATACGTCCAGTCGCGAGGAGGCCGATGCCGCCTCGACGGAGGCGATACGGGCGTTGGACCAGGTTGCTCAGGCAGGTTTTGATCCCTATGTCTCGGTCAAACTGACCCAACTGGGCCTTGATGTGGGCGAGCATGTGGCGGTGGCCAATGCGACACGCTTGTTGGAACGAGCGGAAACGGTGGGTGGATTCGTCTGCATCGACATGGAGGGATCGACCTATACGACTCGAACCATTGAGTTATTCCGCGACCTTCGCGCCCGGTTCGGCAACGTGGGTATTGTCCTTCAGGCATGCCTCTACCGGACCTGGCAAGACGCCCACGATTTGCAGGAGCTGGGAGCACGGATGCGCATCGTGAAGGGGGCCTATAGCGAGGCCGCGCACATCGCCTACCGCAGAAAGCGCGACACGGATCGCAACTATGCTCGCCTGATGGAATATCTGCTGCTTGAGGGAACGGCGCCTGCCCTCGCCACGCACGATGACGCCTTGATCGAGCGAGCTCGTGCCTTTGCCGATCAGCACGGCGTGGGGCGCGACCGCTTCGAGTTCCAGATGTTGTATGGGGTGCGACGAGACTTGCAGGAACGATTGGTCCAGCAAGGCTACCGGGTGCGGGTCTACGTCCCCTACGGTTCGCAGTGGTACCCGTATCTGACGCGTCGCCTGGCGGAACGGCCGGCCAATTTGCTGTTCCTGGCCGGTAGTGTCGTGCGTGAGCGGCGAGCAGGCAAGAGGTCGGGTTGATAGGCGGCATTGCGCCCGCTTGGTATGCTGAGCACAGAGTTAAGCGGTGGTTCTAGAGGATAATTAGGTGATTGAGCGTGTGACCCCGCCGACGCCCGCGCGTCGGCCGGAATGGCTGAAGGTGCGCGTGCCGGGCGGCCCGAACTTCGTCGAGCTGAAGAGCATCATGCGCGAGAACAAGCTGCATACGGTGTGCGAAGAGGCGCATTGCCCCAACATCGGCGAATGTTGGGAACACCGCACGGCGACTTTTATGATCTTGGGCGACATTTGCACCCGCGCTTGCGGCTTTTGCGCGGTCACCAGTGGGAAGCCGGTTGGCTTGGACCTGCTCGAACCTGGGCGCGTGGCAGGTGCGGTGCAAAAGATGGGACTGCGCCACGTGGTGATCACCTCGGTCAATCGCGATGACCTCTCCGACGGCGGCTCCGCGGTGTTCGCGGCGACTATTCGCAAGGTACGGGAGGCGAATCCGGGCTGCACGATCGAGGTACTCATCCCGGATTTCGAGGGAGTCGAGGATTCGCTGAACAACGTGCTGCGCGCCGAGCCGGACATTCTCAATCATAATCTGGAGACCGTGGAGCGCTTGACCAAGCGCGTGCGGCGCAAGGCGCAGTATCGGCGATCGCTAAAGGTCTTGCTGCGGGCCAAGGAACTGGCACCGGAGAAGCTCACCAAATCA
>JAICHN010000184.1 GCA_025924845.1 Chloroflexota bacterium
CTACGGGCGCCGCGGCGTGAGACAGCCGAAACGACCCGAAGTACACTTCCCCAGTGTATAGGGCTTGGCGGCCGGCGCGTCCTCGTTGCACCCCGCCCCTGATAATCTGTATACTGTCAACCATTCGCGATGCACGGTAGGCACGCTGTTCCGCCGACAACGTGACGCGGAGGGAGCGGATTATGATGGACGAGCACCCCATACCGATGCGCGAACGCTTGACCCGCGAGAACCTCCATGGCGTGTGGGCGGCGATTGCCACCCCTTTCGATGAAGACGACCGCTTCGACGAGGCGACCTTTCGCGAGAACCTGCGCAGGCTCCATGCGGCGGGCGTCCACGGCATCTACACCACCGACAGCGATGGCGAGTTCTACGCGATCGAACTCGATGAGTTCAAGCGGATCGTCGATGTCTTTGCCGATGAAACACGGCGGCTCGGCGTGCCCACCCAGGTCGGCGTGACCTGGTGCAATACGCGGGGGATGGTGGATCGGGCCGGCTATGCCGCCGAGCAAGGTATTCTGGGCGCCCATGTGGGTCACCCCTTCTTTATGCCCATGACCCCCGAGTCTTATCAGGCGTTCTGGCAAGATATGCGGCAGGCTGTGCCCGAGTGGTTCGCGCTCATCCACTACAACACGCCGCGCGTACACAACTACCAGTATGGTCCCGATTATGTCCGGCTGGCCCAGGAAGTACCGAACCTGATCGGCACCAAGCACGTCGGGTCGGACGTGACCGAGTTCCTTACTCTTCAGGCATGCGTGCCCCAGCTCAGCCATTTTACGGGCGAGCACGCCATGGCTCCATACATGTTCTTGGGGGCGCGCGGCGTCTACTCCTGGTTCGCCAATTTCAATGCGCCGTACATGGTGCGGTGGTACGAGGATCTTGTAGCGGGCCGCTGGGACGAGGCACGGCGGCGGCAGGAGCGCATACACGCGCTGATCACGGCCTGCGACCTCTTGCGCGGATCGGGAAACCTGCACGGCATCGTAGGGAAGGCGTTGTCGGCGGCGTCACCTTTCCTGGTCGCGCAAAATCGCACCCGGCGCCCGTACCTGGCAATTCCGGATGCTACCGTCCAGCAGTTCCGCCGGATCATGGAGGAGCAGTTCCCGGATCTCCTGTGGCAGGGGTAAAAGACACCGAGACCGCGCGCTTGCTCACCGACGAGGTTATGCCCGCGATTCGCGAATATCACAAGGTAGAGGGTTTAGAGAGTACTCGGCCATAGACGAGGGCGCGTCGCCCCTGTACACTGTAACCAAGCAGTTGAACGCGGCGATAAGGAAACGATGGACGTACCGCGTATCGAGATCGTGCAAGCGGAAGCGTTGTGGGAACGGGTGGTGGCGGCGCTGCGCCGCGCGATCATCGTGGGCGAGTTGGAGCCGGGATCGCATTTGAAGGAACCGGTACTGGCCCAGCGCTTTGGGGTTAGTCGGCTGCCCATTCGCGAGGCGATCGCCCAACTGGACCACGAGGGATTGGTGCGCATCGAGCCGCGGCGTGGCGCCTTCGTGATCGGGATAACCGAGCAAGACATCAGCGATATCTACGGTTGTCGCCTGATGCTGGAGTTGGCTGCCATTCGGCGTACCGCTCTCCATGTCGCCAACGAGGCATTGGAGGAGCTTGAAGCGTTGGTGAAGCAGATGGACGTCGCGGTAGCCAACGGGCAACCGCAACTCTTCGCATCATTCGATACCTCCTTCCATCGCCTGCTGATCAACCTGTCCGGGAACAGGGCGCTGGTCAATGCCTGGGAGCCGGTAGCGCCGTTGATCGAAACGATCTTGAGCATCTCCGAGGCGAGCATGGCCGGTATTGATCTGCCTGCCGCGGTGGATGGCCACCGCAAGATCATCAGCGCCCTGGCCGCGCATGACCCGGCCGCCGCCGAGGACATTCTGCGCGATCATCTGACCAGTGGTGAAAGCCTCGTCTACGACGCGATCCGCGCGGTCCACGCCGGCCGCGAAGCGGTAATGCGCTAGCCGGCCCAGCCGCGAGTACGGACTGGAGGAACGATGTCCTACATGCTTGACGCGGATCAGCTTGCGAACCTGCGCCTGATCGATAGTCCGACCATCGCCAATGCCATCGAGACGTTCAATATTCGCCCTCGGGCCGAGGGCTTTGTCGGCCAGGATATCCGCTGTGTCTATCCTGATTTGCCTCCCATGGTCGGCTACGCCATCACCTGCACGGTAGACAGTACTACCGAGGGCCGCCAGGGCATTGGCTTCAACCGGCTGTACGCCCACCTCGCCCACGCTCCGAAACCCGCCGTGGTGGTGATGGAAGACGTGGGGCCGCATCCGGAACGCTCCTGCCATGCCGGTGAGATTATGACCTCGGTGATGAAGCGGTTAGGCGCGGTGGGCATCCTCACGAACGGCGGGTTGCGCGATGTGCATCAGGTACGAGCTCTCGCCGACTTCCAACTCTTCTCATCCGGCCTGGTGGTCTCGCACGGCAATCCGATCTGCCTGAGCGTGGGCGAGCCCGTGACCATCTCCGGCCTGCGTATCGAAAGCGGGGATCTCTTGCACGGTGACGTGAACGGGGTCGTGCTGATCCCCAGTTCCTGCGCGGGCGAAGTATTGGCCGCGGCGCGGCAGGTGCTTGCCCGAGAGGAAGAACTGCTCCGCTACATTGCGGGCCCGGACTTCCGCCTGTCGGATAATGGAGAGTTCCCGCACTAAATTGGGAGGGGCTCGGCAAGGTCCGCCAGATGACAGATGCGATCGCCGGGCACGACTCGGGGCGTATGGCGCAGCATGACCACGACACCCCGCCCGCTTGTCACCAGAGTCTCGACCACCTCGCCCGCCAGGTCCACGATGACGCCGACCTCAGCGCCTGCCTCAAGCAATTGCAGCGGTTCAACCCGGCGGATCAGTAATCCCCCGTGGCGCGCCCGGACGGTCGCCGTATCGAGATCCCCGTTCCCCGTGAGATGCAGAGCCGGCGTCGGCGCCGGCACATCGCCCTCCAGCATGCCCAGGAACTGCATGACCCGTTCCACGCCGCGCCTGTAGCATTCGATGTCGCGGGTACGCAATTCGCCCGCTCCAGTGGTTTCGGCATACAACGAGGGGATGCCCAGGTCGAAGGCCGCCGAGATGGTGCGGCCAATCGGGGGCGATGGAGGATGACCCCAGATAACCGGCGCCCCGAACGCGGTCGCCGCCTGGGCCGCGATCCGTCCGGCCGCGCTGTCTCCCCCGATAAAGCCGACCAGGGTCGGCATGGTGTAGTGGAGCCCGGCGCTGTGCAGGTCGATCAGGAAGTCGGCTCCCCGGATCGCCTCGTCGGTGAGCACCGCCGCGACTCGCTCGGTGACATCGCCGGCCCGCCGGCCCGGAAAGCAGCGAGCAAGGTCGCGACCAGTGGGCGGGGCGGTACGGCTCATCGCCTCGAAGGCCAGTTCGTTGCAGACGGTCACGATCCGCACGGTGCCGCGGATCACCTGTTCGCGGAGGAAGCGGGTGAGCCGCCCCACCGCCGCTACGCCTTCCCACTCATCACCATGCACGCCGCTGAGCAGGGCCAGGATTGGCCCCGGCTGAGCGCCGTGAACGGTCAGCATCGTGACGCCCGTGGGTAGGGACAACTCGCCGCTTTCGATGAGGAAGCGACGGCTGGAGATCTCATTCATTGCCGGCTCTCCCTCTATAATAAGATAACGTCTGAAAGGGGTCGGGGGAGCACCGCAAGCCCCGTCATAGGCGGCCGTCATCTATACCGAGCCGGCCGGCCGCCGCGCGACGACGAGTGGAGAGCCGGCGGTTCGAAAGGCCCTCGCCCCATGCAACACATAATCGACCTCCGGTCCGACACCGTCACTCGTCCCACGCCTGCCATGCGCGCCGCCATGGCCGAGTGCGCGGTGGGTGACGACGTCTACGGTGAGGATCCCACGATGAACCGGCTGGAGCGAATGGCGGCGGCGGCGATGGGCAAGGAAGCCGCCATGTTCGTTCCATCCGGGACGATGGGCAACTTGATCGCGCTCAAGATCCATACGCAGCCTGGCGACCGGGTAATCGTACCCGAGCGGACCCATATCTATCTGGGCGAGGCCGGGGGAGGCGGCGCCGTGGCGGGCATCGAGTTTGAAGTGTTGCCGACCGTGCGAGGCATTCCGCCGATCGCTGAATTGGCGCGCGCCCTCGCCAAGGCTGATTATCACACGCCGCCCGCTCGCCTGGTCACCCTGGAGAATACCCACAATCTGCCAGGGGGGATCGTGCTCGATCAGCAAGAGGCGGCTCGGTACGCCGCGCTTGCCGGGAGCAAGGGGGTAGCAGTACACCTGGATGGCGCTCGGATCTTCAATGCGGCGATCGCCGGTGGGCGACCGGCGGCGGAGTTGGCGAGCATCGCCGACACCGTCATGTTCTGCCTGTCCAAGGGTCTCGCCGCGCCCATCGGGTCGCTCCTCTGCGGCACCGAACAGATGATCGTAAAGGCACGGCGCTATAGAAAGATGCTGGGTGGAGGGATGCGCCAGGCGGGAGTGCCGGCGGCGGCAGGAATCGTGGCACTCGAAACGATGGTAGATCGGCTCGGCGAGGATCATGAGAAGGCACGCGCCCTCGCAATAGGCCTCCAACAGATCGCACCGGGCTGCATCGCGCCGCTGCCGAGCACCAACATCGTCAATGTGCGGCCCTCGGTACTGGGTCGTGAACCGGGCGAACTGGTTGAGGAGTTGGCCCGCCGGGAGATTCGCGCCGCCGGCACCGGCCCCGACACCGTGCGCTTCGTCACCCATCTTGACGTGACGACGAGCGACATCGAACGGACGCTCGAGGTGTTTGCCGACCTGACGCGTATCCCGCGTCGGGTCGGCGCCGCTGATGGAGCAGTGCGTTCGGCGTAGGCCCAGTCGTGGAGCGCGCGATGGATACTCACATCGGTCCCGGTCGCCCTCCCGATCTCGGGCGGGATTTGGCGCACGAGGCATCCTGAAAGCGGCGGACCGACCGTTGGAAGTGCTATCGACTGTGACGCTCACCGAGTACGAAGGGAGAACGACACTGATCATGCAAGGCAGCCCCCTGAACGTGACAGAGCTGGAGCGCAAGGCATTCGAGGCCGGATGCGCCACCATGCGGCAGGGCTGGTCCGGCACCCTCGACCAACTCGCCGAGGAATTGGCGAACCGGTAGGCGCCCTTGGGGCGAGCAGGCGCGAGGGCAGTGGGTGCGGCGACCTGGGACGTACAACGACTCTGAGAGGCGGAGCGTAGATGAGAAAAGTAGTGGTATCCGAGTACGTGACCGCGGACGGCGTCATGGAAGACCCCGGTGGCGCCGAGGGATTCGAGCATGGCGGCTGGAGCTTTCAATACTGGAGCGACGAATTAGCGAAGTTCAAGTTCGATGAGCTGTTCGCCAGTGACGCTCTTCTCCTGGGGCGGGTGACCTACGAGGGTTTCGCCGGGGCCTGGCCCTCCATGACCGATGAGCAGGGCTTTGCCGACAGGATGAATAGCCTCCCCAAGTTCGTCGTCTCCACTACCCTGGAAAAGGCCGAGTGGAACAATTCACGGCTGGTCAAGGGGAATATCCCCGAGGAGATAGCCGGGCTGAAGCAGCAGCCCGGCCAGGATATTTTGGTCGGCGGCAGCCGTCGACTCGTCCACACCCTCATGCAACATGACCTCATCGACGAGTATCGGCTTCTGGTCCATCCCGTTGTGCTGGGGAGTGGAAAACGTCTCTTTGGAGATGGGATCGGTAAGAAGGCCCTGAAACTTATCGATACGAAGGCGTTCGGTTCGGGCGTGGTGGCTCTGTCCTACCAGCCCGCTTAACTGCCGCGCCCGCGACCCGGCCCGGCCGGCTCGAGGCGAAGACCCTGTAGCAACGTACCGCGGAGGCAAGGCCGAATGTGCCGAAATATCAGGACGCTATTCAACTTTGAACCACCGGTCGCCGAGGACGAGATTCGCGCCGCGTCGCTGCAATTTGTCCGGAAGATCAGCGGTTTCACTAAGCCCAGCAGGGTGAACGAGGCCGCCTTCGAGGCGGCGGTCGACGACATCGCCGAGATCTCCGCTCGGCTGCTCCGCTCGCTCGAATCGAGCGCGGCGCCGAAGAATCGGGAGGAAGAGGCGGCGCGGGCCAGGGCGCGGGCTGCTCAGCGGTATAGCGGGTAAACGATCAGACCTCGCCCTCTACGGTCTGAAAGATAGGGGTGAAGCGGTAACGGCTTCCAATTTTAATCGGAGGCCACGACTATTTGCAGACTGTGCTCACCGCGCATCAGATGCTTGACATCGGCCCTATCGATCTCTATACTTAAGCATATGCTTAACCAATACGCACCGCTCGATTTGATGTTTCAGGCGCTCTCGGACCCGAGCCGACGCGTCATGGTGGAGCGGTTGAGCCGTGGACCGGCATCGGTAAGCGAGCTGGCTCGGCCGCTTGCCATGTCACTTCCGGCGGTAGTCCAGCATCTGCAGGTGCTGGAAGCAAGCGGCCTCGTCCGATCCGAGAAAATCGGCCGGGTGCGCACCTGCCGCATCGATCCCACGGCGCTGGGAACGGCCGAGCATTGGCTTACCGAGCGGCGGATCGAATGGGAGCGCCGTCTCGATCGGCTTGGCGACTTCCTCGCCGAGCAGTCCGATGAACCTGACCAGGAGAGTACATCATGAGCGAACGATCCGTAACACACGGCACCTTCGTCCTCGAGCGCACCTATGATGCACCACCCGCGCGGGTGTTCGCTGCCTGGGCGAATCCTGCCGCCAAGGCTCGTTGGTTCGGAAGCCCCGATGAAGGCGGCGCCAACTACGAACTCGATTTTCGAGTAGGGGGGCGGGAGGTCAACCGCGGCGGGCCGCCCGGTGGGCCGGTCTACACCTACGACGCCCGCTACCAGGACATCGTGCCCAACTTGCGTATCATCTACACCTATGATATGCATCTCAATCAGACGAGGATATCGGTCTCCCTGGCCACGGTGGAGTTCAAGCCCGCGGGCGGCGGCACGCGGCTAGTCCTCACCGAGTACGGCGCCTTTCTGGACGGCCACGATACGCCTGCCCAGCGCGAACATGGCACGGGCGAGCTGCTGGACGCGCTCGGCGTGGAACTCAGGCGCGATTCGGTGAACTCCTGACTAGGAAGTCAACCGCGCGCCGACCTGGGATTCCTCTGCTCCGACATGCGGCACGACTTGCAAGAGGTACGGGTACGGCGCCGGTGAAGATCTTTATAGTCGAATGAGACGGGAGGAGGGAGGCGGTGATGAGCAACGGAGGCTTGTCCAGGGCGCGGCTCGCCCGCATGCACGATGTTATGGCCTGCTATGTCGAACGCGGCGAAGTACCTGGAATGGTCACGCTGATCAGCCGACGCGACGAGAGTGATGTCGCGGCGATCGGCACGAAGACTCTCGGCGGCAGCGACCCGATCCGACGCGATACGATCTTCCGCATTTCCTCGCTGACCAAGCCGATCACCGCTGTCGCGGCGATGATTCTGGTCGAAGAATGCAGGTTGCGACTGGACGAGCCGGTGGATCGGCTCCTGCCTGAGTTGGCTAACCGCGTGGTCCTGAAGCGGCTCGATGGACCGCTCGACGAGACCGCGCCCGCGCACCGGCCGATCACTGTACGCGATCTACTCACCTTCCGCCTGGGCTGGGGCATCATCATGGCGCCGCCCAATACCTATCCGATTCAGAAAGCGATGAGCGAGCAACTGCTCGGCCAGGGGGCGCCTAACCCGGCCACGCCGCCCGCGCCGGACGAGTGGATCCGCCGCCTGGGGACGCTGCCCCTCATGCATCAGCCGGGCGAGCAGTGGATGTATAACACGGGTTCGGACGTATTGGGGGTGCTCATTGCGCGAGCGTCCGGCCGGCCGCTGGAGACGTTCTTCCGCGAACGCATCTTCGAGCCGCTTGGCATGAAGGACACGAGTTTCAGCGTGCCCGCCGGCAAGCTCAACCGATTCGCGACGGGCTATTGGGTCCAGCCCGAAACCGGGGCGCTCAGGGTATTTGACGAAGCCGCGGGCGGCCAATGGAGCCGTCCACCCGCCTTCCCGTCCGGCGCCGGAGGCCTGGTTTCGACCATTGATGATTATCTGGCTTTCGGCCGGATGATGCTAAACAAGGGCAACCATGGGACTGAGCGTATCCTATCCAGGCCGACGGTCGAACTGATGACGACCGATCAGCTGACGTCCGAGCAAAAGGCAGCATCCGGATTAGTCTCCGGCTACTTTGCCGGCCATGGCTGGGGGTTCGGCCTGTCCGTGGTCACTAGGCGCGACGACGTGACGTCGATCGGCGGGTACGGCTGGAACGGCGGGTTAGGCACGGTGTGGCACACGGACCCTCGGGAGGACATGATCACCATCCTGATGACCCAGTGTGCCTGGACTTCCCCCAGTGCCCCGGATGTCTGTCTTGACTTCTGGACCTCGGCCTATCAAGCAATCGACGACTGAGGCAATGATCCTTCACGCTGGAGTTGTTACAACATCCCTGCCCAATGAGAGGGAAACACTGACCTATCGCACCTGCCTCAGATTGACGAGGAGCCCCAGGCACGGAACGCCGCATACATCGATCTCGGTGCATAAGTGGGTTGTGGAGATAGACCATCTGTCCTACGATAACCTGGGGCCGCTGCCCAGCTTACAGACCGGAGTGGCTGGATGCTCAAGGAGAAATAGGGAATGAGTGGAGTTCGAGTACTGGTTGGTACGCGCAAGGGCGCATTCGTCCTGACGGCGGATGGTAAGCGCGAACAGTGGAAGGTCAGCGGGCCGCACTTCGCGGGCTGGGAGATCTACCATCTCAAGGGTTCATCCGCCGACCCGAACCGGCTGTATGCGTCGCAATCCAGCGGCTGGTTCGGGCAACAGATCCAGCGCTCCGACGACGGCGGGACAACCTGGGAGCCGGTGGGTAACGAGTTCGCCTACGACGGCGTCCCCGGCACACACCAGTGGTACGACGGCACACAGCATCCCTGGAAGTTCGCGCGGGTCTGGCACCTCGAACCGTCGCCGACCGATCCCGACACCGTCTACGCCGGGGTGGAAGACGCCGCGCTGTTCCGTTCCGTCGACGGCGGGCAGACCTGGGCTGAGCTCTCCGGACTGCGCGGACACACCTCGGGACCCTCCTGGCAGCCGGGCGCGGGCGGTATGTGCCTGCATACGATCGTTCTCGACCCAGGGAATCCCGAGCGTATCTTCATCGCGATCTCGGCGGCGGGCGCCTTCCGTACCGACGATGCGGGCAAGACCTGGCGGCCGATTAACCGCGGCCTGCAATCCGTGGGCATCCCCGACCCGAATGCCGAGGTCGGCCACTGCGTCCACCGCATCGCCATGCATCCTTCCCGCCCGGACGTGCTGTTCATGCAGAAGCATTGGGACGTGATGCGCAGTGACAACGCGGGCGACTCATGGCATGAGGTCAGCGGCAACTTGCCGACTGATTTCGGGTTCCCGATCGATATACATGCGCATGAGCCGGAAACGATCTACGTCGTCCCGATTACCAGCGACTCCCACCATTTTCCGCCCGACGGGAAGCTGCGTGTGTACCGTAGCCGGACCGGCGGCAACGAATGGGAAGCGCTCACCAACGGTCTGCCGCAGAGC
>JAICHN010000185.1 GCA_025924845.1 Chloroflexota bacterium
ATCGAGGTTGCGGTTAACCACCGGCCGTTGCCGTCAAGATCGCGATAGCAGTTGCGGTGCCGTTGGCATTGGCCGTCGCCGTTTGGTTGGCAACCACTGTCGCGGTCAGATTGGCGGCGGCAGCGGTCGCGGTACCGATGGCATTGGCGGTAGCTGTTTGCCTGGCAGCCACTGTCGCGGTTAGATTGGCGGCGGCAGTAGCAGTCTTGGCAATCCTGGTGGCCTGGACATTGTTCACTCCGGCAATGATCGTTTGTTCGTTCGACGTGGCTATGGCGACGGCGGTCTGAGTAGTTGCCGCTACCGCGGTTTCAGTGTCGCCACCCGACACAATACTGGCAATGGCCGTGGCGTTTAGGTCCGGAGTGTCGGTCGCGGTCGGTGTGTTGGTCGGCGTGAAGGTATCGGTCGGCGTATTGGTATTGGTCGGTGTGAAGGTGTCAGTCGGCGTATTGGTCGAGGTACGAGTATTGGTCGGTGTGCGAGTATTGGTTGGGGTATTGGTGTTGGTCGGGGTGTTGGTATCGGTCGGCGTGAAGGTATCGGTCGGCGTATTGGTCGGCGTGAAGGTATTGGTTGGGGTGGGAGTATTGGTGGGCGTGAACGTATTGGTCGGCGTGTTGGTGCTGGTCGGCGTATTGGTTGGTGTCTGAGTTGGCGTGCTCGTGTGTGTATTGGTTGGCGTGTTCGTGGGGGTGAA
The DNA here is from genome assembly GCA_025924845.1 of Chloroflexota bacterium. The sequence goes on from JAICHN010000185.1 coordinate 701, forward strand.
GGTCCGCGTGAAGGTCGGCGTAATGGTCGGCGTGTTGGTATGAGTTGGGATGAGCGTGGCGGTATTGGATGGGGTGGGGCTGACCAAGCTGCAAGTGGTGAGGCCGGTTAAGGGATCGACGACCGTACACACCACCACTGAAGGGAACGGGGTGGGACTGAGCGTGGGGGTCGGACTCAGCGTGGGAGTGTCGGTAAAGGTCTGCGTGGGGATCCGGGTGGAGGTGAAGGTCGGCGGAATAAAGAACGTCTCTGTAGGCGTAGCCGTATTGGGAACGGTCGTATCCCCGGCCGGGACGATGCCGCTACCGGGTGTGGCGGTCGGGACATCGGTGGGCGCGGCAGGTTTAGCGGTCGAAGTGCGACTTGCCGTGGCCGCCTGTGTAGCGGTGCCCTTGCCGGGCACCACCGGCGTGGGTACGGAAACTCCCCGGAACGTGGGAGTTGGAGTCACGGTCGCGATCACGATCGGCGTGCCGGCCAGAGTTGGCGTAAAGGTCGGTGTCGGTTCCTTGATCGGCGTATTAGTCGGACTCGATGTGTTCGTATTGGTCGGCGCCGCCGCTTTTGTAGCGGTGGCAACCTTGGTATTCGATGCGGGTAATTGGTCGCCGATCGGCGTGTTGGTGGGCGTGGCCACGTCCGTACTTCCGCTTTCGGCTACGGTGGCTGTTGCGGTCGCCGTGGGTACGGCGGTCATGGTGTTCACTGGGGTAAAGGTTGGCAGCGGGGTGAGCGAGGGGACCGCCGTACCGGCCCCGCCATTCGCGGGGCTGATCACTGCCGGGTTCGCCGCCGGAGGCGCCGAGGGCGCTAGGGTCGCGGTGGGGACCACGGTTGATTGGGCGGCGCCTCCCTGAACCGGCAACACCTGTTGAGTCGTCCCATCCTTGTTGCTGGCCTGCAGCAGCAGGAGTGAGGTACCGGGCGGTACGGTCATGGCATCATTTGGCCCAACCGTCTGCCCATTCAATTGCACGCTGTTTGCTCCCGACACCTGCCAGGAAGCAATCAAGCTGTTCCCTACCTGAGTGACCGTAAAATGCACGATTTGCGGCTTGGCGGTGGTCGCCGCGTCCGTTCCGCCCGCGTTCGTGCCGGCAGGCGTGGCCGAGCCGTTCGCGCCGCTACCGGAGCCGGCCGAACCGGCGCCGCCGGCGCCTGAACCACCTGCGCCTGAACTGCCCGAACCGGCGCCGCCCGCGCCCGAACCACCCGCGCCTGCCGTGCCTCCGCCTCCGGCCGCACTGGTGTTGCCGGTAGAACCATTGGTCTTGGCGATGCTCGTCAACTGAGACGCGGCGGTTGCCGCCGCCGGCACGTACCCGGCCTTCGCGCTCGGAGCGTTTACGGTGAGCAGCAACTGCGCCACCGCGAGCGTGGAATTAGTCGGAGTGGTCCGATTGGAGGAGACAATGTGATTGATCCCGACATAGGAAAGACCACCCGCCACCACTACCCCCATGACCAGGGCCACCAGGCGCGTAGAGTTCCACAGCCACCTTGGCACCAGAAGGGCGCGGATCCGCGGTACGTAGGTGAAGCGTACTTGGCGAGTTAACGTGGGGTCGGGCGCGGCAACGCCGACATGCTCCTCCAACGCGCCTCGAAGCTCGAAACTATAGCTGTGCGGATCGCCGATCAGACGACGGCGCTCGGGACGCACCCGCACGTCTATCGTCGATTGTCCACCTGCCGGCACCTCAATGGGATCTTCCGGCCGCATGCGGAAGAGCAGCGCCTCCTCGGCATCGTGCCCTTCCAGGACCATGGAGACGGGGGAATTGGAGCCGTTAATAAAGGTAGCTCTGTAGGTGGCGTGACGGCCCTGCGCCATCAGCGGCGAGACCTCGAGACTCATCTTGCCGACGGTGCTCACCGTCATGGTGAACATGGCCGTCGTTTGCTGAGTCGGATCGTCCTCCGAGGTGGCGCGGATCGTGATCGGATAGAGGCCGGCGCTGGTCGCTACGCCCGCGGGCGGATGGAGGGTAAGGGTGAGCGTCTCCTCGGCGGCGGGGAACAACGACACATTGGTGGTACTGAGACTGGCCCACTCAGCCGGAATATCCTCGACCGCGAAATGATAGCGATCGATGATCGCGGTCGTATTCCGCGCCGTTAGGGCGACCGTCGCCCGTTCGCCGGGGCTGATTTGAACGGTGGTAGGTTGGAGCGTCAGCCGCATCCGCTTAGGCCTTTCCGCCGTTGTCTATATCCGCACCCCGGCCGACGGCTGGCACGGACAGACGTGGTGAGAGGCCAGGCATTAGTTTCGGTCAGACATAAGTTAGGTATCTTCCGCTTGCTCCCCCGGCCGGTTCCGGTTTGCAACCCGTTGAATGAATAAAAACTAGGTCCGACTTTCCGATGGACAGCGCGCCGAAGCCCAGTAAACGTGAACCTGGCTCAGGCACCCACATCCGTGCGGGTACCAGTATACGTTGAAATTGACCGTTTGGATAGACCTATGCAGGAGTGCGGGAATGCATACATGCAAGCGTGCTGTAACCGGACACCGACATCGATGCACGGAGATTATGCGGCAGGACGCCCCCGTCGTCCACACATAACGCACCTTTCTACACACCTAATTTCGGCACTTCTCTCGAATTCTGTAGCCGCACGGATTTGACCGCGGTCGGAGGTCCTGGATACTACGAGCCCAAAGGCTCCCGAACGGAGCATTGTCCGGTTCGCGCCTCGCCTGCCGCCGCTGTGCGAAGGCATACCACGACGGGCGGTATAATTGGAGGCGGCACGGTGTTTACCTCACCTTTAGTAAAGGAGCGCGTACCCGATGGCTTACGAAGTCCCCCCTCTTCCCTACGGCTACAATGCACTGGAGCCTCATATCGACGAGGCCACGATGCGTGTCCATCACGACAAGCATCACGCAGCCTATGTCGCCAACGTCAACTCTGCCCTGGCCAACCATCCCGAGCTGGCGTCACTCAGCGTGGAAGCACTGATCTCCGACCTTGGCCGGGTGCCCGAGGATATCCGCACGGCGGTGCGGAATAACGGCGGTGGCCATGCCAACCATACGCTGTTCTGGCAGATCATGACTCCGAACGGCGGCGGCACTCCCTCCGGCGCTCTCGCTTCGGCCATCGACAAGACGTTCGGCAGTTTCGACTCCTTTAAGGAGCAGCTCGCGAAGGCCGGCGCGGGTCGTTTCGGCAGCGGCTGGGCCTGGCTCACCGTGGACGGAGGCGGCGCCCTCAAGATAGAGTCCACCGCTAATCAGGACAATCCGCTGTCCGAGGGCCGCACGCCCATTCTAGGTGTCGATGTGTGGGAACATGCGTACTACCTGAAGTATCAGAACCTGCGCCCCAAGTATATTGAGGCATGGTTCAATACGATTAACTGGCCCGAGGTTGCCCGGCGCTATACGGCGGCGGGAGGCAAATAACCCCACTTGATCGTCGACATCCACCAAGGGAAGCCCTCTTCGCGACGCGAGGAGGGCTTCCGTTCTGTACCGGGGTCGTCACCCACGTATTCTCTTGCCATGGGTAGTATGCTGGAGCGGGGTCAGATCGCCGCGAGGTCTGGTGATCCGGCCGAGCGCGGCCGATAGTCATAGGTGGTATATGGGTGCGCCGGATGGTCCGGCGCCCTGGGTGAAGACCGGGAGGGATGGTCCGTGAAGAGGATGCCGGCCGGCGGATGGTGCCTTTGGCGGTGGGGGCTATGCGTGTTGCTTTTCGGCGCCCTTGGTCTGATCGGGCAAGGACAGGCACGCGCCGATTCGCGTGCCGAGGTCGCGGTAACCCACTGTGATGCAACGAGTCTACAAGACGTGGTGGCGTGCGATGAGCAAAGTGTCCTGCGCATGGATGTGCAACAGAGTACCAGTGAGGCGCAGGGAACCGGCTTCGTTATCCAGTCCGATGCGAGTGGTACCTATGTGCTGACCAACAAACACGTGGCCGAGGGCGGCACGCCCGCCAACATGACAGCCACCTTGCCGGACGGTAAGACGAAATATCATGTACTGGCCGTCGCCGAAGACCCAGGGAAGACGGGTACCCCGGCCGACCTGGCCGTCGTGAAACTGGCTCCGACCAATCTGCGTCCTCTCGCCTGGGGTGATTCCGAACGTCTCCAGGTTGGCCAGACCGTGGCCAGCATCGGTTACGGACTCGCCTTCGAACTGAGCGGCCCGCCCTCGGTGACCGAGGGGGTCGTTTCGGCGCTCCATCGCGATCTGGACGACGGCTACGGCCCGGCCTGGATTCAGCACCAGAGCACGATCAATCACGGGAACAGCGGCGGTCCCCTCCTCGATCTCACGGGCGATGTGGTCGGAGTCAATACGCTGTCGATCGATCAACTACCGAATGAAGGCGGAAACGGGCAAGAACCGGTGCAAGGCGTGTTCTTTGCCATTCCTTCCAACACAGCCCAGCAGGCGGCAAAGGAACTGATCGGGAAGCTCCAGAATCACGCGGTGGGCGCTACGGTCAGCTCATTTTATGCCACCAGCAGCGCCCAATACACCAAATGGGCCAATGACGACACGGCGCCTCCACCCACCCCGATCAGCCTCTTCGCTCAGGGCACCAAGATTGTCGCCTTCTATTTCAAGTTCCAGGGCGCCTCCGCCAATTCCACCACCTTTCAGGTGATCATCCGCGACAGCAAGGGCAAGCCCTACTATCCCAGCAAGGTCCATCCCCTGGACAGCGGCGCCGGTGAACATATGCTGAGCATGGACAACGGCGACCCCTTCGATCCCGGTGTTTATAAGAGCGATCTCCTGATCAATGGTCGGGTGGTGTCGAGTACCCCGTTTACCGTGGGAAATCCGGTCGGCGCGATCATCATCACCCATTTTTACTCGACCACCGCGGCCGCCTACAATGCCTGGGGCGCCAACAACAATTACACTCCGCCGCCGCGCACCATCCATCTCAAGGCCGGCTCGCATCTGGTCGGACTTTATTGGGTCTACTCAGGGGCGAAACCCAAGGTGAGTAAGTACCAGATCGTGGTACTGAACAGCAAGGGCAAAGCCTACTTCACGGGCCAGGTCCACCCATTCGTCAACGTGGCCAACGATCACATGTCGGAGTTGGACAACGGCGGTCCATTCCCCAACGATACCTACAAGGCAGAGGTGCTGGTCAACGGCAAGGTCGCCGCGACTACAACCTTTACGGTTGGCTAGGGCCAAAGCGCCGGGCGGATCAGCAGGCCGGGCCAGGATATTCCCTGGGCCGGCCTGCTGATCGGGAAGTAAACTGCCACATTGGAATGCTGCTCGACCTACAACATCTGCCCGAGGCGGAACGCCGCGATCGGGCCACGCGGCTTACCCTGGCAGCAGCACGGCAGCCCCTAGATCTTGAGGTCGGGCCGCTGATCCGCACAAGGTTGCTGCGCCTGGGAACGCACACGTACCACCTTTGGCGCGATCGCGAACACCGAGATTCACCTTGTGGATCGGCACTTTCAGCAGGTGCCGATCGGCGTACCCGGAGAGATCCTGGTCGGAGCACGATGCCTGGCGGCCGGCTATTTCCATCGGCCCGATCTCACGGCGGCCTCGTTCCTGCCCAATCCCTTTCGGGATGAAATTCGCGGTAGTCGGCCGGCAGCTGACCCAGCTATACTGAAGCGAGGGCGCCATTAGCTCAGTGGTTGAGCGGCTCTCTCTAAAAGAGTGGACGTGGGTTCGATCCCCACTTGGCCCTGAACACCATCTCCTCTACCTGGCGCTCCTCGGGCATGATTGGCGCCGGGCCTTCTCCCCGATTACGAACCGCACCAAGCTGGGGAACGGCGGCTATTTCAATTGGCGCTTCCGGCCCGCGATTCACGCGCTGCACTCCAGGCAGGCCGAGGAACGGCTCCTGGCGCCGTTCGCGGGCCTGGTGTCCGTCGCCCAACTCGACGCCCTTCGTGCCCTCCTGCCCAACCCCAAGCACTCCTACCGGTACGAGGACATACTCGTGTTCCACAGCGGAAGGTGGCCCTTCGACGCCTATAACGAACCGAGCCAACCCACGGGGCAGGACGCCGCTCATGCCGGCTGACGTTCCCCGGTTTTACGTGCTGGTACGTACCGATCTGTCTCTCGCGGCGCAAATGGTCCAGGTGGCTCACGCTTGCGTGACCGCCGGGCATCGTTTCGCGCTCCCCGAATACCATCACCTGGTCCTTCTGGCCGTGCGAGACGAATCGGACCTTCGGCAAGCGGCGGACATGCTTGAGGTCGATGCGGAGATTCGGTACGCCTTGTTTCATGAACCCCATGGCGACCTGGGCTTCACATCGCTATGTACCGCGCCGGTGAGCGGCCGATCCCGCCGATTCTTTCGGCGCTTCACACTCTGGCAACCGCCCGCCCCGTGAGCGGTAGTCGCTTGGAACGAGACAGGTCGGCCGCTCGGACCGACCTGTCTCGTTCCAAGCGACCTCAAGCATGCGGTCGAGCGCGTAGGTTGGGCTTCCTGGCCGCCAGCGCCTCGTCGATGCGGGTGACCGGAGTGCGTTGCGGCGCGTTCCTCACCTCATCCGGCACCTCCTCCACCTCACGGGCGATCGCTTTGAGCGCATCGGCGAAGCTATCGAGCGTATCCTTGTCCTCGGTCTCGGTCGGCTCGATCATCATGCCCTCGTCGACGTGCAGCGGAAAATAAATGGTCGGAGGGTGGTAGCCGTAATCGAGGAGGCGCTTCGCCATGTCCAGCGTCCGCACGCCCTGCTTCTTCTGCCGAGAGCCGGAGAGCACAAACTCGTGCATGCAGGGGCCGGGGAATGGATCGATGAAGTCCTCCTTGAGGATCGCCTTCAGATAGTTGGCATTCAGCACGGCATCGCGGGATGCCTGGGTCAGGCCGTCCGGTCCCATCGAACGCACATAGGTATAGGCGCGGAGCAGCAAGCCTACGTTACCGAAGTGGCTGCGTACGCGGCCGATCGATTGCGGCCGGTCATAGCTGAGGCGAAACCGCTCATTCCCTTGATCGTCTACCTCGCGTTCGATCACCGGCACGGGAAGGAAGGGGACTAAGTGCGCGCCTACTCCCACCGGCCCCGTGCCGGGGCCGCCGCCGCCGTGCGGCGTGGTCATCGTCTTGTGCAGATTGAAATGCACGACATCGAACCCCATGTCGCCGGGCCGGGTCGTACCCATGATTGCGTTCAGGTTAGCCCCGTCATAATATAGTCGTCCCCCCGCGCTATGGACAGTGCGGGCGATCTCCTGGATCTCATCCTCGAACAGGCCGCATGTGTTGGGATTGGTCAGCATCAGGGCGGCCGTTCGCGGCCCGACCAGGCGGCGCAGCGCCTCCACGTCCACTCTGCCTCGGGCGTTGGAGGGAACCTGCACGACCTTGTAGCCCGCCGCCGCGGCGCTGGCCGGATTGGTCCCGTGCGCGGTGTCGGGCACCAACACCTCAGTGCGGTGCTCGCCCTTGCTCTCATGATAGGCACGAATGACCATCAGGCCGGTATGCTCGCCGTGGGCGCCTGCCGCCGGCTGGAGGGTAAAGGCAGCCATGCCGCCCACCTCGCACAAAAACTCTTGCAACCTGAAGAGCATGGCCAGGGTACCCTGGGCCGTCTCGTCCGGCTGGTGTGGATGAATATTGGCCCAGCGTGGCTCCGCCGCCACCTTTTCGTGCAGCTTGGGGTTGTATTTCATGGTGCAGGAGCCGAGCGGATAGAAACCGCCGTCGATGCTGTAGTTCAACTGAGAGAGACGGGTAAAATGGCGCACCACCTGCAGCTCACTCAACTCCGGCAACTCGGCCGGTCGCTCGCGCTGGAGTGATCCCGGAATGAGCGCGTCGAGCGCGCGCTCCGGTACGTCGCAAGCGGGCAGCGAGTAGGCGGCGCGACCGGGCCGGGATAACTCGAACACCGTGGGTTCGATGGCAGGCGGTCCTTCATCGGCCCGGCCGCCGGCACGCGCCCGCATTTCAGAATCGGGAGTAATAATCATGCTCCCACCTCCGCCAGTCCTTCGACCAGAGCGTCGATATCCTCGCGCGTATTCACCTCGGTCACGCAGATCAGCAGGCCCTGATCGATCCCCATTTCCCCATCCAGGGGAATACCGGCCAGAATGCCGCGTTCGAGCAGGGCGTCGCGAAGCACCGCACCGGATTTCGGCGTGCGCACGGCGAACTCGTGGAAGAACGGCGCCCGATAGGCCGGCGCATAGCCGGGGAGCGCCGCGATCCGCTCGGCCGCGTAATGCGCCTTTTGCACGCAGAGATTGGCCACCTGGCGGATCCCTTCCTTTCCCATATAGCTGAGATAGATCGTGGCGATGGTGGCGCAGAGCGCGTGATTGGAACAGATGTTGCTCGTCGCCTTTTCGCGTCGAATGTCCTGTTCACGGGCGCGCAGGGTCATCACGTAGGCCCGCCGGCCTCGGCTGTCCACGCTCGCTCCCACGATCCTCCCCGGCATACGCCGCAACAACGATTCCCGGGCCGCGATGTAGCCCGCGTACGGGCCGCCATATTGCAGCGCGATCCCGAACGGCTGCGCGTCGCCCACCGCGATGTCGGCCCCTACCTCGGCCGGGGTAGCGAGCAGCGCGAACGATAGTGGATCGGCGCAGGTGACATAGAGGCCGCCCCTCTCGTGCGCGGCGGCGGCGAGCCCCGCCTGGTCCTCAATCACCCCCAGATAATTGGGCGACTGCACGATCAGTGCGGCGAGCGTCTCGCTCTGCACGTCTGTTATGCTCGCCGCACTGATCCGCCCTTCCCTCGGTGCCGCCACCTTCAGGGTCAAACCCTGGCTCCAGCAATAGGTATGGAGAACCGCCAGATACTGCGGATTGAGCGTGCCTGCGGCCAAGATCGTCGTACGACCGGTAGCGTTGACCGCCATCATCGCCGCCTCGGCGCACGCCGTGGCGGCGTCGTAGAGTGAGGCATTGGAGACATCCAGCCCGGTGAGTTCGCAG
>JAICHN010000186.1 GCA_025924845.1 Chloroflexota bacterium
CAGCTGCGGCTCGTCCAGCATCGGACGGCTCCCACCGGGGCTATGGCGGGCCTGGAGACCCGCGCTCCTACCACGCGGCCTCGCCCTCACCGGTGATACTGTTGGCGAATCGACACAAGCGCTGCCGGCAGAGAGATCTTCCTGGGAGCGCGAGCATCTTGCTCGTCCTCGTTGGTGCCGGCGACAGGGACGAGCGGGACGCTCGCGCTCCCAGGCGAGCCCAGCACTCGGGCGATTTCGCCAACAGTATCACCGTGAGGCGCGCCCTGGGTTGGGGGGTCCTCCCGCGAAACCGGTTCTATCCGGTACGCTAAGAGGCGAGGAGACACGAGCATGGCACGGAAGGATACTCGCGCCGACCGGATCGGGCGCCAGCTTGCCGATACAAGTTGGGCGCCGGACGATTCGCGCGTCGTGCCGCTTTTGCGCAGTGCCGCCATTACCCAATGTCGGCCGATCATGTAGGGCTCCAACGGTACCTTCCTGATTACCATGCGCGCCGAGGATGGGGCGGGCGAGAGCCATGCCGTGTACAAGCCGCGCCGTGGTGAGTCGCCGCTCTGGGACTTTCCGCGCGGCTCCCTCTATAAGCGCGAGGTAGGCACCTATCTGGTCAGCGAAGCGCTGGGCTGGGGTTTGGTGCCGCCCACCGTGGCCCGCGACGGACCATACGGCATGGGTTCGGTGCAGCTGTTCATCGAGCATGATACGGAGCAGTATTTTCGCTCACCTTCCCACCGCGATCCCAAAAGCGCCGAGGCCATTGCTCTGTTGGACCTGATTTTGAACAACGCCGACCGAAAATCCGAGCACTGTCTGCATGCCCTGGACGGCCGTACCTGGGCCATCGATCATGGCCTTACCTTCCATATTGAACCCAAGTTGCGTACGGTGATCTGGGACTTCGCGGGCCAACCAATCCGCCCCGATCTACTCGACGATCTTCGTCGGCTGCCCGGCGCCCTGCGGGAGTCCGCTCCCCTCTATGCCGCCCTGGTCGCGCTCATCCGCGATGAGGAAATCACGGCGGTGCGACGCCGGCTCGGTCGCCTGCTGAAGAGCGGCTGCCACCCCGACCCCGGCACCGGACGCCGCGCCCAACCCTGGGATTTTTGGTGAGTCGAGGCATGATCGGTGTATGATTCCGCCGGGAAGGCTTCCGGCATCGAGGTGAAGCATTCCGCGGAGCGACGAGCGCGCCTGGCCGCCGAACAGCGAGGCGATCAAGCGCGGGCGGTGACTGAGTTGCAATCTCTGTTGAATGAGCAGGCCAGTGATGAGTTAATCAGCGCCGCCTGGTGGAGTGCGATGCGCCTGGGCTGCACGCTGCCGGATGACGCGCGGCGGGCCGGTCGGGCCGCCCGCGCGCGCGAACTGAAGCGCCGCCTCGCGGCCCTGCCGCCCTATGCGAACCGTACCCGCGAAGCGGCGCCGCACTTTCCGCAACCGCCCGCGCCGGCGCTTGCTCAGCTTTTCGCGGTGGCCGAGGTCGATCAAGGGCGTGCCCTGGAAGCACTATGGCTCGCTCTGTACATGGCTGATTTTCGACTGATAGCGCGAGCCGCCGAAGCGGTTCGTATGTTCGGGGCATTCGACCCGGAGATCCCCTGGGAGCGTGTGGAGGATGCGGAGGCGATGGTGAACGGCGAAAGCGAATTGCGGGCCGCCTTGCGCGGGGAAGATTTGGCCGGCGCCGCTTCCGCCTGGTTTCGCGCCAGGACGCTCTGGCCCGGCACGCTCTCCGCCGAGGATGACGCGGCGGGCCGCGCGGCCTTCCGCGCCTGGGGTCACTCCATGCGCGGCGTCTCCACGAATCAGGAGTCACGATGAGCGTTTCGCGGTCGCCGTTGGCAAGCCGGCGCTTGGCCTGGCTCCTGCGACGCCGCTCGGGTGGCCACGTCGTGCGCATGAGCGACCTACGACGGCTCGGCCAAGAACTTGACCAACTTGGCGCCGATCCCGAGCCGCGCGATCTGGCCGCGTTGGTCCGCTCTTTCGACCGTCAGGGAGCCGAGCGCCTGGAAACCCTGGACGCCGATATGCGTCCAGGTGGTGTCCCCGGCCGTTGGTCGGGGCTTGATGTCTTCCGCGCCGTCGATCCGCCCGCCATTGTCAATGCGGTGCGCAATACCGCATTCGAGAGCACGATTCTGGCCGCGCTTGAGGTATTGCGCAATATGCTGGTCCTCGTACCGGTTCTTCTCACCTGGTGGGGCCTCCGTTACGCGGCGGGCGCCTATTCGAGCGCCGTGACCAACCCCAGCTTGCGCCAGGAACCGTTCCTTCTGCTCTGGGAGGACCACTTTGGGAAGTCGCCCCCGTTCAGCTGGACGGAGCCTACCCTGAGCGAGATCGCGGCCTGGGACGTCGGAGTTCTAGCGCTGATTCTGCTCACGACATTGCTTATCCACCTCGGCCTCAACGTCGTCCAGGCACGCCGCGAGGCCGTGGCGCGGGTACTCGAGCGCGAATTGCAGCATACGGTCTGGAAAGCGGCGGGCCAACTGGCCCAAGCCACCACGTTGCCCGCCGCGATTCTCGAATTCCGCACCGCCAGTCAGAACCTCCTGGACGAACTGTCCGGCTATAACCAGCAAATCTCCGTGTTGGCCGAGGCCCGCCAGATCGAGGTGGACGGCCTCCTGCGCTTCGGTCAGGAAATCCGTCATACGATTGGCGGCCTGAACGGCTTGCACCAGGATGTGGCAGCCATGCTTGCCGGGGCCAGGACGATCTCCGCCGCGCTGAGTGAGCAGATCGCCGGCCTGACCAGCGGCCAGACCAACCTGGCGGCCGCCTTGCGGGGGGTGGGCGCCCAGATGGCCCTGCATACTCAGACCTACGGAGTGGCGGCTGAACAGCTGGCCGCCACCAACGGCATGCTGGCCGACGTGTCGGAGCAATCGGTTACCGTGGTATCCGAAGTAGGAAGACAGGTGGCCCAGTTCTCGGCCGATTTTGCCGATATGCGGGATCACCTGACGCGCGAACACGGCGTACTGGAGTCCGCCGTACGTTCGCTCGGCGAGGCCGCGGTGACCCTGATCCGTATGGCGGATCGCGTGGGATCCGGCCCGGCTCGTCCCGAAGCGGGCCGCGAGGGCACGCCATCCCAATTGGCGGCCGTTCAGGCCCAGCTTCAAGCGGTGAGCACCACCCTGGCGGCGGGCGTGCAGACCCTTGCCGGCACGCTGAATACCGCCGATTCGCGCGTAGCCGGCGCCAGTGCATCTTTCGAGCGCACGGCGGCGGCGCTGGGGCTCGCTACCCAAAACCTCAATACCACGCTGAGCGGTATGCAATCGCGGCTCAGCGACTCGGCCACCGCCCTCGGCAAGGCGGGCGAGGCGTTCCAGAGCACCCTTCCCGCGCTGCGTTCCCTCAATCCGATTAACCTGGAAGCGGCGGCCAGCGCCCTGGTGCGTGTGATGACGGCGATCGAGACGAGGCAGACCGCCGCCACGGCGGCGATCGAGGCGTCCGCCGCGGCGCTGCGTGAGGCGGCACGCACCATGCAAGGAAGTCCCGAGGCGCGGCCGGTCGCCGATCCCCAGAACGGCGGTCCTCGCGCCCGGGCCGGAACCGACTAGATGCGTCCACGCTCGGGCTTCCGGGACACCTTCTCTCTGGGAGGATGGCTCTTCGCCGACCTGATGTTGGCGCTCATGGTACTCTTCCTCGCCTCCAACACGGTGACCGGCCCGGCCATCGCCGTCTCGACCAGGACCGCGACGGCGACCCCCACCGCGACGGCCATTTCTACCGGTGTACCGCCCCTGGAACGTACCGCTACCTTTACTTCTACTCCCACTCCCACCTACACGCGCACGGCGACCGCCACGCGTACCGCTACCGCGACCTCGACCGCCACGGCGACCCGTACTCCGACCGCGACCGCACTCCCCTGCCAACTCACCCTGGTGTTGCGGAAGCACGCGATCACCGTCTCGGGAGCGGGGGACGGCGCCGGACCGAGCGCCGCCCAGTTGCGCAAGGCATTCGCCCCCTTCCGCGGCCAGCGTTTGGGATTACTGCTCACCTTCGGCCACGACTCGACCCCGGATCCGGGCGAAGCCCTGGCCTCCTCGGTGAACAAGCAGTTGACGTCGCTGCTTCCCGGCATGTTCACGCGCGAGACGATTCGCGAGGCCTATCACTATATCGACAGCGGTAACGCCGGGACGGTGGACTTCAACGCCTACTTTTTCGCGAGCACCTGCGGCAAACGCTAAAAGTGGTAGACGGGAAGGAGACGGCGCTCCGTCTCACCTTCGATGCTGGCCGTCACTTCGATGTGCTCGGCGATACCCGATGAGATGATCTTCGGCTTGAGCAGTTCGTCGAGCTGGAAGATGCCGGCCGAGTTGTTCATCGCCACCGAAATGCCGATTGGCCGATGTGCCCCCTTGCCGATGGTGACGCTGTCGATCGCGGCGGCGGACAGCGAGTGGACGTCGATCTTGCCGGCCTGGAAGGGGATGCGAGAGCGTCCCTCCGCCATGTCCAGCGCGTCGGCCACCTTCACGCAGCCCGCCTCCGCCGTGAGCCCGCGCATATCGGAGCGATGGCTGATGATCGCGTGGAGCGTCTCGCTGGCGATAATGGTGCGATCCGGTTCGTCATAGATGTCATCAATAAGCTCACGGATGATCGGCGCCGCCAGCATCAAGCTGTATTGCTCGTGGTGGGTGCGATGAATGCTCATGCCGATATCGTGCAGCGCGGCGGCCAGCACGACCACCACCTCCGCGTCTTCCGGGCGCATGTCATAATCGCGCACGATGCCGAACTCCACTTTGGCCTCGCCAAGCAGACGCAAGAGGCGCAGGGCAATGTTCACCACGATCCTAATATGCACCGGCCCGTGATCGGTCATGCGCAGACGCTCCACGGCGGTCACGTTGGCGCATTTCCACAATTGTTGCAGGTGCAGATCTTCGTTGATCTTGTCAACCAGGCGGCTCAGATTGGCATTGTGCCGCGCCGGCACCCGCATCCGTAGCGCCGTGGGAGCGCGCGGCACGGCCTCTTCGTGTACTTCGGAGCTTGGCGCCTTGGCCGTAGTGTTTTGGCGCCCGTCATGCGTTTCCTCGGCTCCGATCGCGCTCCCCCGCGGATGCTGCTCCATCTGAACGGACCTCCCTTTGTTTTCCCTTCGCTTACCGGGGTCCGCGGTGCTCCACTCCCGGCGTCACGATTGCCTTTCATCCTCGGCATCACCCATACTTTCCCGTGCCTCTTGATCGGTACGATACCATAGAGGAGAGTGCGGGCGCGTATCGTGATGGCCGGCGAGCGGCTTGGCTGTTCCAGGCGGGGAGGTAGAGAAAGGCGCGGTGAGGATGCAAGCGGCTCATTTGCGCCCCTGGCGGATGCCTGATTCCGCGTCGGCGCCTGACGATTTTCTAGCCGATGAACCCCCAATCCTGCGAGCGCTCCTGTGGGGACGGGGTCTGCGTGATACCGAGCCGGCGCGTGCCTTTCTCAACCCCGGGCGATTCCGTTTCCCCCCACCCGAGGCGTATCCGCCACTGGTCGCCGCCGTGGACCGCTTGCAGGCGGCGATCGAGCGCCGTGAACCGATCTGCGTGTGGGGCGACTACGATGCCGATGGGCAAACCGCGACGGCGCTGCTGGTCGGCACCCTGCGGTCGCTTGGCGGATCGGTGTCGTACTACATGCCGCGCCGGCTGAGCGAGGGTCGCGGCCTGGATCGCGCCGTGCTGTCCGAGTTAGCTCGGGACGGCTGCAAGCTGGTGCTTACATGCGATTGCGGCACCGGTGACGCGCCGTCGGTGGCGCGGGCCGGCGAGCTCGGGGTGGACGTGATCATTACCGATCATCACGAGCAGATGGGGCCGATTCCCGCCGCCGTCGCGGTGTGCAACTCCTCGCACCTTCCCCCGGAAGATCCCCTGTGCGGCCTGCCTGGCGTCGCCGTAGCCTATGTCCTGGCGCGTGCCCTTTGCATGCGGTTGGGGAGGGCCGGAGAGGAGCACGATCAACTCGACCTCGCGGCCCTGGGCATTATTGCCGATGTGGCGCCCCTCACCCCGGCCAATCGGGCCCTGGTGACGCGGGGCCTGCGCCGGATCTGGAGTGCGCCGCGCCCCGGCATCCGTGCCCTTCTTGATCTGATGGGCCGCCCAGCCTGGGAGCTTGATACGGAACAGATCAGCTTCAAGCTGGCGCCGGCGCTCAACGCGGTGGGAAGACTGGCCGATGCCCGCGTGGGCGTCGATCTGCTTTTGACTGAGGATCCGGAAACGGCGCGCGTCCTGGCCTGCCGGCTTTGGGAGGTCAACGCGGAGCGCAAGCGGTTAACGAACGACCTGGAGCGTGAATTGCGTGTCTGTCTGGCCGCGCAACCGGCCGAGGCTCCCGCCGTAGTGTTGTCCGGCACCGGATGGCATCGGGGACTGATCGGGCTGGCGGCCAGCCGGCTGATGCACGAACAGGGCCGCCCCGTGGCGATGATCACGCGCGATGCCGAGAGTGACGAAGCGCGTGGATCGGTGCGAGCGGCAGGCGAGGTCAATGTCCTGGAGCTGTTGGCCGGCGCGGCGGATCTGCTGGACAGCTGGGGTGGACATGTCCACGCGGCGGGATTTACCTTGCCCGCGTCGAACATCGCCGCGTTTCGTGAACGGTTCATCGGAGGCGCGGCCCGCCTCGGCAGGGCTGCCGGGGCCGTGTTGCCCATTGACGCCGTGGTGTCCTGGGCCGAGGTCGGGGCTTGCCGACTGGGCCAGGATTCGCTGATCAGCACGCTCTCGCGTCTGGCTCCCTTCAGCGAAGGCAATCGTCAGCCGGTCCTTGCCTGCCTCGGGCTCCGCGTGGTGGGCCGTCGCCCCCTGGGTACGGGCGACCGCCACTGCAAACTGATTCTGGCCGGACCGGACGAGGTGTGTCGCGAGATATTGTGGTGGAACCGGGATCCGGCGTGGCAGCCCAGCGGCCGGGTGGACGTCGCGTTTACGTTATCCTCCAATCAGTGGCAAGGGACCACTCGCCTGCGTTTGACTCTGGAGGGGATCCGACCGCACGTGGTCAGTCAAGAGGAGCACGAGAGTTTAGCATGATTGTGATGAAGTTTGGCGGAAGCTCGCTGGCGGGTGGTGAGCGGATCGAGGAGGCCGCGGCGCTCGTGCTGCGGTACCGCGATCGTTCCCCCGCCGTGATCGTATCCGCCATGGGCGGGGTCACGGACAGCCTGATCGGCGTGGCCAGGCTGGCGGTCCAGGGTCGGAAGGTATTGCCTTCCGTGGAAGAGCACCTGGCAGCCCTGGAACATCGCCACCTGGAAGCGGCGCGGGTAGTCGGCCTGCCCGAGGAGCAGCGACGGCTGCGGGACGAGATCGCGGCGGCGTTCCTGGAACTTCGGGAGATTTGCACCGGTATCGCCTTGCTCGGTGAACTATCCGCCCGTTCCGTGGATGCCGTAAGCGCCTATGGCGAAAAGCTCGCCGCGCCGCTCTTGGCGGCGGCATTTCGCGCCCGCGGGCAAAATGCCGAGGCGATCAGTGCCGAGGAGATGCTCCTGACCGACGCGGCGCATGGCCGGGCGCGGCCCCTGATAACGCCCAGCCGGGTGCGGGCGCGCGATCGCGTGCTGCCGCTGATCGAGGCCGGGGTGGTGCCCGTCATCACCGGGTTCATCGGCGCTACCGAGGACGGAGTGACCACCACTCTCGGCCGTAACGGCTCCGACTATTCGGCCTCGCTGTTCGGCGCCTTGCTCGATGCCGAGGAGATCTGGAAATGGACCGACGCCGACGGCATCCTCAGCGCCGATCCGCGCGCCGTGCCCGAGGCGCAATCTCTGCCCGTGCTCTCCTACGCCGAAGCGGCGGAACTCGCCTACTTCGGGAGCAAGGTGCTGTTCCCGGCCGCGATTGTGCCCGCCGTGGAGGCGGGCATTCCCTTTCGTATCGTCAATACGTTCAATCCCGACCATGCGGGCACCGTGCTGGCCCGTGAGCCGCAGTACAGTCCACACGCCGTAAAGGCGGTGACCGTCATTCACGATCTGGCCCTGGTCACCGTGCAAGGGGTCGGCCTTTCCGGCGTGGTGGGGGTGGCGGCCCGGGTGTTCGGCGCCGTGGCCGCGGCCGATGTGAACGTATTGATGTTTTCTCAGGCATCCTCGGAAAGCAATATCTGTTTTGTGATTCGACAACGCGACCTGGCGCGCGCCGAGGCGATGGTGCGCCGCGACCTGGCCGATCAACTGATTCATCATGAGGTGGACGCCGTGGTGGCCCGAGCGCCGGTGGGCATCGTGACCGTGGTGGGCTCCGGTATGACCGGCACACCGGGCATCGCGGGCCGCTTGTTCAGCGCCATGGGGCGCGCGAACGTGAACGTGACCGCGATTGCCCAGGGCTCGACCGAATTGAGTATTTCGTTCGTGGTAGACGACGAGCAAGCAATGGAGGCGGTGCGCGCGGCGCACCGCGAATTCGTGGAGGATCCCGAAGGTGAGTGAAAGAATTCCGGCTGCCGTGCTCGGCGCTACCGGCATGGTGGGTCAATACTTTGTCAGCTTACTGGCGAACCATCCGTGGTTTCGCCTGGAAAGCCTGGTGGCGTCGGACCGCTCCGCCGGAAAGCGGTACCAGGACGCCACGCGCTGGCTGCTGGGCGCCGGCATGCCGGACGAGGCGAGCGATTTGACCGTGCAGGCTCTGGGTTCGCCGCTCGATGCGCGTATTGTCTTCTCCGCTCTGCCGTCGGATGTGGCCGGAACGGTCGAAGTCGAGTATGCGCGCCAGGGTCACCTGGTATTTTCCAATGCAAGTAACCATCGCATGGATCCTCTGGTGCCGCTGATGGTGCCCGAGGTGAACGCCGAACATGGCGCGCTGCTGCGCGACCAGCGTCGGGTAAAGGGCTGGTCGGGCTACATCATCACCAATCCTAATTGCAGCGCCGCGGTGCTGACCACGGCCCTGGCCCCCCTCCAGCGCGCCTACGGCATCCGTAGCCTGTTTGTCACCACCTTGCAGGCGCTCTCGGGGGCCGGCTATCCCGGCGTCTCCTCGCTCGATATGTTAGATAACGCCATTCCCTACATTGGCGGCGAGGAAGCCAAGGTAGAGAGCGAGCCGCGCAAAATGCTCGGCCGCTACCGAGACGGCGTGATTGAACCGGCTGATTTCGCGGTGAGCGCCCAGTGTACGCGCGTAGCGACGCGCGACGGCCACATGATTTGCCTATCGCTCGCCCTGGACGGCTCGCCCTCCATCGCCGAGGTCACCGAAACACTGCGCGCCTTCCGCGCCCTGCCGCAGGAACTTGGCCTCCCCACGGCGCCACCCCAGCCGATTATCGTGCGCGAGGAGCCGGATCGCCCGCAGACGCGGCTGGATCGCGATGCCGGGGGTGGAATGGCGGTCAGTGTGGGGCGCATCCGTCCCTGTCCGCTCCTGGGAGTCAAGTTCGTGGCGCTCGGCAGCAACACTGTGCGCGGCGCGGCGGGCGGCTCCGTGCTCAACGCGGAACTGCTCAAGGCGCAGGGACTGCTTAGCTGAGGTAGTTTGGATCAGTCGAAGGGGGGGTGGGGGGGGGGGG